>JAJYVB010000273.1 GCA_021792265.1 Deltaproteobacteria bacterium
GTCGCCGTATGGAGCGCGGCCGTCACACGCTCCGTCCTGCAAATCATCATAACCGCCGCCGCAGAGATACATGGTTTCACCAACAAGAGTTAGCGAATCTTAGCGCAAAACGCCTTGACATTCACCGCTTGATCTGGTCTCGTGTCCCTATGACGAATACCACTGACATAACAGCAACTCGCACACACAACACCACCACCTACGAAAGCAAACGACTCGGGATCATCCTCGCCACAGTTGACCGCCTCGGTGAGCACTCGTGGCGCGCAACCTGCTACTTCGGTCCTGGCGATGACGAGCGCGACGAGGAGAAACACGCCGGCCGTGCCGCCGCCGAGACGGTCGCGCTGCGCCACACAACAGCGGTAATCGACGCGCAGGTAAAGGAGACACGTCAATGAGCACGAGGACCGACATGCCACGCCGCACATACCGCCAACGCCGCCAAGCCCGCGCCGCGCGCCTGCGCAAGTGGGCCGAGACGCGCCAGGCACGCGCCGAGCAGACCGCCGCTTCCACCGATGCGCTGGCAGCAGCGATACCGCGACGCGATCAAGGCGTACAACTCCGCGTGCCGCAAGGGAACCGCTGACCCCGCGACCCTACCCGACCATCTCGCACGCGAGCTTGCCGACTCGATCAGAGCATGGGGCGAGATCCAGTGCCCCGGCGGACGCTTTCCCAGCTACACACTGAGCAACCTTCAAGCCAACATCCGCCGCAACCGCAAGCGCCTCGAACAATTCGCACGACAGCCACGCTGAAAATCACCAAACCCGCTCCCCCGCCCCCTCCGCGTCCCAAAACGAACTTGACCAATGCCATGAGTCTTCTCGCCAGCACACATAGCCGATGGATACATCACACCGCAAGACCGCCGACCTGCCGCTGGCCGTATGGCCGTGCGCGCAGAAGACCAGCCAGTGGCAACGACACCGACGCTACCTGCCGGACTCAAACCGTCACCCAGCCAAGATGCTGCCGGCGCTCGCGCGCCGCGCGATCGAAACCTACAGCGACCCCGGGGACCTCGTGGTCGATCCGATGTGCGGGATCGGCACGACACTGGTCGAGGCCGCCGACCTTGGCCGCCGCGCGATCGGCGTCGAGCTTGAGCAACGCTGGGCCATGCTCGCGCTTGCCAACCTCGACCACGTTCACGGCAGCGGCAAAGCGCGCTCGCGCGCGAAGGTCATCCAAGGCGACGCCCGGCAACTCCCACGGCTGCTCAGCACCCGCGGCCGGCGCCTGCTGAACGGCCACCGAGACGGAAAGCTCGCGCGCATCGCAAGCGGCGCCGTCGACCTGATCCTCACATCGCCCCCGTATGCGTGCGAGATCGCCGACGTCTCCACCGAGAACCTGATCAGCGGAAACGGGCCGCTGCGCAGGGTCGATACCACCAATTACAGCCCGGATCGTCGCAACCTCGGACACGCCCGCGGCGGCGCCTACCTGGAGGCGATGGCCGACATATACGCCGCGTGCGCGGCCGTGCTCAAGCCCGGCGGGTTCCTGGTGTGCGTGACCAAGGACCTGCGCACCGACGGCGCGCTGCGCAACCTCTCCGGCGAGACGATCACGCTCTGCCAGGACGCCGGCCTTGCCTACTGGCAGCGCATCATCGGCCTGCTGGCAACGATCCGCGACGGCGAGCTGGTGATGCGCCCCTCCTTCTGGCAGATGCTCTACACGCGCCGCCGCCGCGCGCTGGGCGAGCGCACGCACGTCGTGGCGCATGAGGACGTGCTGGTGCTTCGCAAGCGGCCCGGCCGGGCGGCCACGGCCGCCCAGGCTGCGCCAACTCGAAAGGCGGCCTGAGGATGGCCGCGACACGACCGGCAGCCCGCGGGGCAGCCAAAGCGAACCGCCAGGCCTGCCACCCCGCAGCCCAGCCGGACCCGCCTGTCAGGACCTTGAGATCGGCGCCCGGCTCTGCTCTGATCAAGGACGATGGCTCACGCCCGTCGGCACACTCCAAACAGCGCCGCAGCCGCCCCGGCTCTCGCCCGGCGAGCACCCCGGATGACCCGCTGGACGGGGCCCCAGTCGTCGTGTCCATCGAGCACACCAAGCCCGGCAGCCCGCTCGATGAGCAGTTGCGGCGCGACCAGGTACGCGCGCTGCTCGACCTGCTGGCCGATCACGTGCGCCGCCAGAACCGAAGGGAGCAACGATGAACAACCCTGACGCCAGCGCGGCGCTGCGCGCGCGAGCCGCGACGCGCTTCGCGTGGTACGGCCGCCTCTCGACCAAGGACAAGCAGGACCCGACGATCTCCTTCCCCTCCCAACGCGAGGCGTGCGAGCGCAAGACGACCGAGCTGGGCGGACGGATCGTCTGCGAGTTCACCGACCAGGAAACCGGACGGCGAGACGACCGGCAGGCGTGGAGCGAGCTTGTGCGCGAGGCGCGCGACCGTGACACGCGGCGCTTCGATGGCGTTGTGATCTACTCGACCTCGCGGCTGGCGCGTGACCTCTTTCACGCGCTGGCGTTCGAGCGTGAGCTTGCACGCGCAGGCGTACAGGTCTACTACGCGATCGCAGCCGGGGACCAGACCAGCCCCGAGGGGCGTCTGATGCGTCATATGTTTCAGGCGCTTGACCAGTTCGAGGTCGAGAAGCTCGGGCGTGAAGTCCGGCGCGGGCAGACCGAGAACACCCGGCAGGGCTACCGCAACGGCGGCCGCGCGCCCTACGGCTACCGGCTGCGCCGCGAAGCGCACCCCGACCCGCGCCGCGCCCGCGCCGGGGACCACAAGAGCCGCCTCGAAGTGGACCCCGAGCAGGCGCCGGTCATCGTTGAGATCTTCAAGCGCTACCTCGCCGGGTCGGGCTTCAAGGAGATCACCAACCATCTCAACCGCCCCGGCGGGCCGCCCCCACCACGGCACGTTGACTGCAAACGCAACACCGCCGGCAAGTGGTCAAAGACGACCGTCCGCTGCATCCTTGAGAACCCCGTCTACACCGGACGGCTCTACTGGAACCGGCTGGACTTCCGCCAAACCAAGATCGGCGAGGGACCGCTCATCCGCCGCCCCGAAGACGAGTGGGTGCAGGCGGAGCGCCCCCACGAGGCGATCATCACCGACGAGTGGTTTCAGCGCACCCGGGCCGATATGGCCCGCCGCCGCACCCACCAGAGCAACCAGCGCCGCCGGCCGCAGCGGCGTTTCTTCCTGCTGCGCGGCGTCGTGCACTGCGCCACCGGCCACAACGCCCTGCGGATGCACGGCAAGGAACGCAAGGGCATCACCTACTACGCCTGCGGCTACCGCGCCTCCTACGGCGATAACGCCGCCAGCGCGCTCGGGCATGGCAAGTGGCAGTACATCCGCGAGGACCGCCTCACCGACCTCATCGACCGCTTCTTCGCCACCTACGTGTTCGGGCCAAACGCAGCCGCACACCTACGCGCCCACCACGCCGCGCTCACACCATCCCTCCAAGACGAGAGCACCGAGCAGCGCCAGCGGCTGACCGCACAGCTCCAAGGCTTCGACCAGCGCATCGAACGCCAGCTCGCCGCAATCGAGTCAGGCGTCGATCCCGTGCTCGTCGGCGAGCGCATCCGCGCCCTGAAGGCCGAACGCGAGCAGGGCGAGACGGCGCTCGCCGCGCTCGACATCGAGCAACGCCAGCGCGGCTGCCTCGACCTGGAGTACGCCTGCACGGTCCTCGACTCGCTGCCCAACCTCGCAAAGCCGCTCGCCAACGCCGACCCCGAACTGCGCCGCCAGGTCTACGAGGCGTTCCAATTCGCCGTCGAACTCGACCGCAACAAGCCCGAGGTACGACTCAAAGCGCGCCTGTCAAGCGCATTCAGCACCGCAAACGACCTCGACGACTTCGCGGCGATGGTCGCAAATAAGGCCATAGCGGGGGCGGGATTCGAACCCGCGACCTTCGGGTTATGAGCCCGACGAGCTACCAGACTGCTCCACCCCGCGGCGGTCTTCACGTCCATTCTAACCGATCTCGCCGCCAGGGCAGACGCCCCTGAGCGCCTGCTCGAGTCTCTGTCGGCGTCGTGCGGCGGGCGCGCGTGCGACGGCGGGGACGTCGCTGCCGAGAGGCCGCCGCCTCTACGATCCTGCCTTGTGCGTGTGGCCGTCGTCGACATCGGAACGAACTCGACCCGCCTCTTGATCGCGGACGTCAGCCGTGACAGCAGCGAAGTGGTGCAGCTGGAGCGGCGATCGACCGTGACGCGACTGGGAGACGGGGTG
>JAJYVB010000025.1 GCA_021792265.1 Deltaproteobacteria bacterium
ATCACGCAGATGAGTCTATGAAGTCGACAGGAGCGGCGGGAACGTCGGGGCCGCGTCCCGCTCTAGCGGCACGTGCCGGTGGCGCGGTAGCGGCCGTAAGCCGGGTGCGCAATCCCATTCTGCTTGCGCGCGCGGTGATGGAACTGACTCCCCATGTGCTGATGACCGGGGCCGGTGCGGAGCGGCTTGCCCGGCGTGCACGGCTTCGGCTCTGCCGGCCGTCGGACCTGATAACCGAACGGGCGCGTGCGCGATGGCGAGCAGCCCTCGATCGGCAGCTCGTCCAGGTCAGCTACGGGTCTGAGTACGGCACTGTCGGGGCCGTGGCCGTAGACTCGCAAGGGCGTATCGCAGCGGCGACTTCGACCGGCGGAGTTACGGGAAAGATGGCGGGGCGTATCGGCGACTCCGCGATCATCGGAGCCGGAGTATTCGCCTCGGAAGCCGGCGGCTCCTCCGCAACCGGACAGGGCGAGGCGATAATCCAGTCGGCGCTGTGCCGTGAGGCGGTCTCTCGCGTTGCTCGCAGCGGCGCTCTCGCGGCCGCTCAGCGTGCCGTTGCCGTCCTTGCCAGGACAACCTCCGGCGAAGCCGGTGTAATAGTGCTCGACCGCCGAGGTAGATTCGGCTACGCGCACAACGCTGAGAGCATGCAGGTGGCGCTTTACGACGTGTCTGGCGGACTGCGTCAGCTCTGGGTCGAACCGATGCGCTCGTAGGCGGACATAGACCGTCGGCGCTGCCGGACATCCTGCGCGATGGGGTCGTGGATGCCCGTCGGCGCTGCGCTCGCTATGTTGGAGCGGCCGCGCTCTGAGCAGGCTGAAGGCAGCATGGCCTTAGCTAAAGACATGGACGACATCGAGCCAGAAAGCGCGCCGCCTTGTGACGCGTCGCGTGCCAGCGCCACGGAGACGCCGGCTTCCGGGTTCTGGCGCAGACCCCGGACAGTTGCGCTCGGCGGCCTCGTTCTGGCTTGCGCCGTTTTCGCTGCCGCAACGTTGAGCCTCGGAATAAACGCGCCGTTTACCAAAGACCAGGAACCGCAATCGGCCCAGTGGATCCAGTCGGTCGCCGTAAACGGCAATTGGCTTGTTGGGTACGACTATTACGGAGCGATAAATCGCAAGCCGCCGTTTTTCTACTGGACTTCAGCACTGGTGGTGAAAGCCACGGGCGGCGACGTGGACGAGATCCGAGCGCGGTTGGTTTCTCTGGTGTCGGCGGTAGCGATAGCGATAGTGGTGCTCGTATGGACTGGTGAGACGTTCGGTTACACCGCTGGAGCGCTCGCCTTCCTGTTTCTGCTGTCAAGTTACGGGTTTGCTTCGCGGGCGACGCTTGCCCTAACTGACATGCTTTTCACGGCGCTCGTTTTCATCGCCTACCTGCTTCTGGAGCCGGCCTTAGAGGGTACTCGCCCCAGGGTTCTGAGCGTCGGGGTGCTCTTAGGGTTCGCGATTCTGACCAAGGGGCCGCTGGCGCTGGTTTTATGCGGCTTGAGCGCAGCGATTTACCTTCTTCTGACGCGGCGAAACCCGATTCGGATTCTGGCGCGCGGATGGCCCTGGAAGATCGCGGGAATCGCGCTCGGAGTCGCAGCGCTCTGGTACGTGCCCGCCTTTATGCTCACGCGGGGCGTTATATGGCATGTTTTTCTCTCCGAGAATTTTGGCCATTTTCTGCCGGCGGCGATGGGTGGCACGGGCGAAGCCGCCCGCCCTGTTTATTACATCGCGGCGCGGCTGATGGGCGGCGACATGCCATACGCCCTCCTTATAGCGGCGCTGGCCGGCGCGCTTTGGTTCTGGCGGGGCGCCGCGCGCTGGCGTAACGTCGCTTTTCAACTGGCTTTCGTGCTTGCGGTCGTCCTGTTTTTCTCCTTCGCGAGCAGCAAGCGCGACGACTATATCCTGCCGGCAATCCCTGGCCTCGCAGTGCTATACGCGCTCTTGTTCGTGCCCGAATCCGTAGGTTCCGAGACTATGCCGTCATCCGTTAGATGGTTTCGGGCCGCGGCATGTCTCGCAGCCACGCTTGGTTGCCTCATTCTCGTGTGCGCTCTATGCGTCTTCGCGTGGCGCGGCGCGGCGCTTGCCAGCCTGCCGATTCGGCTGCAATCGAGCGATCGCCTTTACGCTGAACTATTCCTGAATGGAATCGGTCGCTTGGAGACCCCGTTTGTCCTATTTGCTATTGCGGTTGGGGCAGGCGCGATCTTGGTTCTTGGCGGGACGATTGCGCGTCGGCCGCATTTCACGGGCCTGGGCTTGGGAATAGCAGCGCTCGCCGGCGTATGCCTTTGGAACGGGATCGTGCGGCCGGCATGGGCGGAAAACCGCTCGTCGCAGCGCTATGTGCGCGAGCTTCGCTCGAAAATCGGCGCTTCGCCTCTTTATGCTCTCTTTTCACCTGATTACGACCTGTCGTTCTACCTTGGACGACGCGTTCCTGTGCTTTATCGTCCCGGGTTTGACCGCCTGAACTCAACCCGTCCCGTGTATCTGATAGCCGACGAGGCGCAAGTACGTCGTCTTGGCGCCGCAGAGCGGGAGCGGCTACGCCTGGTGTCATCTTTGCGCGACGACAAAGGCTCAGCCGGATGGCTGTGCCTGTGGCAGATTCTGCCGAGAGCCAAGTCAGCTCCGCCGAGGTCGCACGCAGCGCCGTAGCGGCCGGTGTCGTGCGCTGCGTTGGCCGCTTATGGTAAAGCGCAAGTGAAATTCGGCCGAATATCGTCAAGGAGAAAAAAATAAACCAACCTCCGGTGAGCCGGGTGTCGTACAGCCGCTGAGTCGTTCGCAAGCCTGGCAATGAGCCTGACGTCAGCAACTATTATTTTCGCGTTGTTATTTTTTGGACCACTCCTTTTGCATGTCATCGAGCGCAATCTCGAGCTGTATTTTCTGGTGCTCGGTGTTGCCGCGACGGTTCTGTGCGGTGGACCATATACCGAACCTGCAATAAAGGCGCTTAGCGAGCCGCTGCCGATAACTGCTGCAGTGGTCGGTTTTGCGCTTTTGTTTCGACACACGCGCGAACCGCTGGACCGGGGATTCGAGCGGCTGCGGGAACGGTTGCCGCGCCCGCTCCTGACCGCGATTTCCATCTTTGTGCTGGGGATGGTTGCCAGCGCGATCACGGCCATCGTTGCCGCGTTGGTGCTGGTTGAGATGATTGGACTGCTCAGGGTCAACGCGGATGCGCAGGCCAAGGTTGCGGTTGCGGGATGCTTTGCGCTCGGGCTGGGTGCGGCGCTTACGCCAATCGGCGAGCCGTTGTCGACGCTTGCGTCCCACGGGCTCAATCTGCCGTTCTTCGGCTTGTTCCTGATATTAGGGCCCTACGTCGTTCCGGGCGTCGCGGTAGCTGCCATAGCCGCCGGTTTCTGGTCGCGGGGCGAAGGCCAGGTGCAGTGCGTGGATCGCCACATCCGCGAGACGCCACGTCAGGCGTTGATAAAGGGAGCGAAGGTGTTCGTGTTCATCGCCGGCCTGGTCCTGGTAAGCGAAGCCTTCGCGCCCCTTGCGTCACGCTACGTCGGAGGGCTCGGCAAAACGGCGCTCTACTGGATGAACGTGGTGTCGGCGGTGCTCGACAATGCGACCCTGGTCGCGCTCGAAGTGCATGGGATATCGGCGCCACGGGCCAGGGAAGCGCTGCTTTCGCTGCTGATATCGGGCGGTTTGCTAATCCCCGGCAATATTCCCAACATCATTGTGGCAGGCCGGCTTAGGATAACCAGCGCCCGCTGGGCGCGTGCCGCGCTCCCTATCGGGCTTGCGATGCTCGTTGCTTGCTTCGCCGCGCTCAGCCTCCGCTAGGTTTCAGCGTCAGGCTGGTTTTGCGGGGCGGCCTTGCGGAAGGCGTCCAGCTCAAGGCAGGCCGCGTTGATGCGGCTTATGACCGGGTAAGGCGACATGTCGAATTTGTAGCGCTGCGCGTTGGCGACCTGCGGAACGAGGAAAATGTCGGCAAGGGTGGGACTCGCGCCGTGACAGAAGTCGCCGGTGGAAGGATGCGACGCCAGTTGCGCTTCGAGAAGCGAGAAGCCTTCCCGCAGCCAGTGATGATACCAGCGAGTGACGCCGGCATCGTCCAGCCCGAAGGCTGACCGGACGTGTTGCAGCACGCGAAGGTTGTTGAGCGGATGGATCTCGCAGGCGACAAGGTCGGCAAGTCCGCGCACACGGGCGCGCTCGTCCGGGTCTGGAGGCAGAAGCGGCGGCTTGGGCCAGCGTTCCTCCAAATATTCGATAATGGCCAGCGATTGGCCGATAATCAGGGGCCCGTCGGCCAGTGCCGGCACGAGTCCTTGCGGATTCACTTTGCGGAACCATTCTGCATGCTGCTCGCCTGTCCCTAATTTAACTGCCTGATAGTCGTATGGGAGACCCTTGAGATTAAGCGCGATTCTTACCCGGTACGACGCCGAACTGCGAAAATGGCTGTAGAGCTTGAGCATGGACGGGCCCTCCTGCGCGCCTGATCGTTTTGCCGATTCTGCCTTACTGTGCGACCCTATCTTTGAGATCGCGCGGTACGGTCCCAGAACCGGTTTGCGGCTCCGCTGGCCGTCATCTACCTTATTTATCGGATGCCCGTTTACGAGTACAAATGCATGCGGTGTGGCCGAGCGAGCACCCACGTGCTCCTGGGATCGGGAGCGGCGCGGCGGCGTCCGGCCTGTCCCGGCTGCGGCGCGCGCAGGCTGAGACGCCTGATGTCGTCGTTCGCGGTGCATGAAACGGAGGCGGCGCGGATGGCGCGGCTGGATGAGCGCAAGCCCGCCGGCGAATCGTTCTATCGCGATTCGCGAAACGTTGGGTTATGGGCGAAAAAGCGCGCGCGGGACATGGGCGTCGATCTGGGTCCTAAGTTCGAGGCTACAGTCGAGAAAGCGCGCAGCGGCAAGCTGATAAAAGAAATGATCTGAGGAGGCGCGTTGCCGGGAACGCGAACGCGAGCTATCGGATGGATAACGAAAAAGACCGATTTGGCGACAAGTTGCACGATTTGGAGCGGGCTCGCGAGGACCAGTGGGCGTGGGAGCAGGACCGCAAGCTTATCGAGAAGTTAAAGCAGAAGCATGGCGCGGCGTTACTGTGCCCGATATGTCAAGAAAAGCTCACTGAAATGACGCAGGCCGGCGTGACCGTGATGGTTTGCCCATCGGGCCATGGGGGATGGCTCGATACCGCGGCGCTCGGCACGCTTCCCCGCTAAGCTGGCCTTGGCGTGGACGCGGGCCAGGCAGACGCGAGTGTTTGCCTGAAAAGCCTGCCGAGGGCACGCTCGGCCCGGCAGGCTGGTGCAAAAGCCTTTTCATCGGCCTGCCTCCTCACTGTAATCTCTCCCAAAGGGCGAGAACTGAAGGAAGGAAGCCGATTTTTTCGCAGGGTTTTGAGCGCCAATCTCCCTGCCGCGGCGAAATTTCCGGTTTCTCAGCGCCCTGCTACGAAACAGCCCGGCGCCGGCGCGGCGCCTCGGTAATCGCAGGCGATGGCTCGGCCGACTGGCTGCTTTCGCGGCCGGCGCCCATCCAGTTCTGGAATGCGTCGAGATAGGTATAGATGACTGGCGTGATGTAAAGCGTCAGGAACTGCGAGAAGAATAGCCCGCCCACGACGGCTACGCCCAGTCCCCGGCGCGCGTCTGCGCCCGTGCCGGTCCCCACCGCGATTGGCAGTACGCCCAGCAGCGCCGCCATCGTCGTCATCATGATCGGCCGAAACCGCACCAGGCATCCATCAACAATCGCCTGCTGGGGAGTTTTGCCCTCGGTACGCTCCGCGTCGAGCGCAAAGTCGATCATCATGATGGCGTTTTTCTTGACCAGTCCCACCAGCATGATGATCCCAACGAAGGAAAACAGGTCGAGCTCCATCCGGAACATCATCAGGGTGAGCAGCGCGCCAAAACCCGCCGCCGGGAGCCCTGACAGGATCGTCACCGGGTGAATGAAACTCTCGTAGAGGACCCCGAGGACGAGATAGATGACCAGGATCGTCACGACGAGCAGAATGCCGAGGTTTCTCATCGACGATTCGAAGGCCTGTGCCGAGCCCGCGAAGGCCACGCTTACCGTCTGTGGCAAGGTGTCGGCGGCGAGCTGGCGCACCTTGTCCAGCGCCTGGCCCAGCGAGTAACCCGGCGTCATGTTGAACGAGAGCGTTACCGAGGGAAGCTGCCCTGAGTGGTTTACCGAGAGCGGACCCTCGGTGCGCACGATACGAGTGACCGTGCTGAGTGGAACGAGTTTGCCGCTCGAGGATTTTACGTACAGGTACGAGAGTGTCTTAGGGTCGTTTTGGAACCGTGGCTCAACCTCCATTATCACCCAATATTCCTCGTTGGGCGCGTAAATGGTTGACACCTGGGTCGAACCGTAGGCGTAGCCGAGCGCCTCTTCGATAGCGCGGGCCGAGACGCCGAGCGCGTAAGCGCGGTTGCGATCGATCTCGATATTGACGTAGGGGTTGTTTATCTGCAGATCGCTGTCGACGTCGCGAAACTCGGGAAGGTGCTTAAGTTTGCTCTCCAGGATCGGCGCATAGTGGTAGAGCGCGCCGATGTCGGGGCTCTGAAGCGTGAGCTGGTAGAGGCCGCTGGTGAAATGAGCACCGATCTGGATCGCCGGCGGATTCTGCATGAAGACCAGCAATCCCGGAATCTGGGACACCTGCGGCCGCAGCCGGTTGATTATGGCGTCGACGCTCGCACGGCGCTCGGATAACGGCTTCAAATTGACGAACAGGATACCGGTATTGAGGCCCGGCTGCGGACCCGAAGCGCCGACGCTCGAAAAGTAGATGCCCGTATCCGGATCGTGCTGGACGATCTTTTCGAGCTCCGCCTGATGGCGTTCCATCGAAGTGAACGAAATCCCCTGGATCGCCTTGGTGAACATCAGAAGCTCGCCTGTGTCCTCGCTCGGCAGGAAGCCCTTGGGAATCACCATGAAGAGATAAAGGGTCACGAAAACGAGCAGAATCGAAAGGGCCAGGGTCGCCCGCCGCCGCCGCATCACCCAGTTGAGGCTGCGCCGGTAGCCCTCGAACATCCCGTTGAACCAGCGCTCGCTTGCCAGATACAGGCGCCCGTGCCGCTCGCTTTCGGGAGCGCGCAGGAAGCGGCTGCATAGCATCGGCGTTAGCGTCAGGGAAACGAAGCCCGACACCAGGATGGCGGCCGCGATGGTTACCGCGAACTCGTGCAGCAGGCGGCCCAGGATGCCGCCCATGAACAGCACCGGGATGAAGACCGCGGCCAGCGATAGCGTCATCGAGACGATGGTGAAGCCGATCTCGCTGGCGCCGTCGAGCGCGGCCTCGAGCGCGCTCTTGCCCATCTCCATGTGCCGTACGATGTTTTCGAGCATGACGATCGCGTCGTCGACGACAAAGCCAACCGCCAGCACGATTCCGAGCAGCGACAGGTTGTCCAGGCTGTAGTCCAGCAGGTACATCACGGCGAACGTCCCGACGATCGACATCGGAAGCGCCAAACTCGGAATGGTCGTCGCCGAGAGCTTGCGCAAGAAGAGGAAAATCACCGTTACGACCAGGAAAATGGTCAGCAGCAACGTGAACTGTACGTCGTCGACCGAGGCGCGGATGGTCTGCGAGCGGTCGTAAAGCACGGTAAGCTTGACCGCGGCCGGCAGCATTGCCCGAAACGCGGGCAGAAGCTGGCGGATGCGGTTGACGACCTCGACCGTGTTGGTGCCCGGCTGGCGGCGGATGGCAAGTACGATCGCCGGTTCCGAACCGCGGTTGGTTCCCACCCGCCCCGACACCTTGTCATCCTGCACGCTGTCGAGTACGCGTCCGATGTCCCTCAAGCGCACAGGCGCTCCGTTTCGGTAGGCGACGATAAGCGGCCGATAGGCCGCGGCGTCCAGAAGCTGGCCGCTGGCCTCGACGGTGTAGGCGCGATGGGACCCGTTGAGGGTTCCCACCGGCAGGTCCACGTTGGCATCCTGGACCGCCGTGGTGACCTCGTCGATGCCAATTTTCTCGGCGGCGAGCTTGCGCGGGTTGAGCTGCACCCGGACGGCGTACTTCTGCGAGCCGTACACCTGGACCTGCGCCACGTCCTGGACCATCGAGATGCGCTGCGCCATCACGGTCTCGCCGTAATAGTCGACCTTCGCCATGGGCAGCGTCTTCGAGCTAAGGCCAAGGTACAAAACCGGGTTATCGGCCGGGTTGACCTTCTGGTAGGTCGGCGGACTGGGCATCCCTTTGGGCAGTTGCGGCGCGGCGGCGGCGATGGCTGCCTGCACGTCCTGCGCGGCAGCGTCGACGTTGCGATCGACGCTGAACTGAAGCGTGACGTTGGTCAGGCCCTGGATGCTTGACGAGGTCATCGAGTCGAGGCCCGAGATGGTCGAGAACTGCTTTTCGAGTGGCGTCGCCACCGACGAAGCCATCGTCTCGGGACTGGCGCCGGGAAGCTGTGCGTTGACGACTATGGTCGGGAAATCGACGTTCGGCAGGTCGCTTACCGGCAGGAAGCGGTAGGCGACCAGTCCGAAGCAGACGATGGCGAGCGAGACCAGGGTGGTCGCAACCGGCCGTCGTATAAACAGGGCTGTAAAGTTCATGACGGCAGGCTTTGCGGTCCGCCGAGCGGGCGCTTGATTTTCACTCGCGCGCCCGAGAACAGCCGAAGCTGCCCGTCGGTCACCACCGTTTCTCCGGCTTTAACGCCGCTCTCGATCACGGTTTGGCCGTCGAGCGACTCACCGACCGTGACCGGTCGGGAATGTGCGAGCAGCTTGCGGTCGACCACGTAAACGAACTTGCCCTTCTGGCCTGACTGCACGGCCTCGGCCGGCACCACCAGCGAGTGGGGCCGCACGGCGAGCGTGACCGTCACGTTGACGAATTGTCCCGGCCACAGCCGCTCGCCCGGGTTTTCAAAAAGTCCCTTCAACGCGAACGTTCCGGTGGTTGAATCGACGTTGTTGTCGATAAAGAAGAGCCGGCCGGTCTCCGGTTCGTGCTGGCCCGGAATCGCCGCCATGACTTTTATCGGATGCGCCGCCATCTCGTTGCGAAGTTCATGGAGGTAGCGTTCAGGCAGGGTGAAATCGGCGTAGATCGGGCGGATTTGTTTGATCGTTATCAGCACGCCGCTGGAGTCGTTGGCTTTGATGAGATTTCCCGGATGCAGGATCAGGTTGCCCGTGCGGCCGTCGATGGGTGAGCGAATCTCACACCACGACAGATTGAGCCTGGCCGTCTCAACTGCCGCGCGGTCGGCCGCCACGGTTGCCGAAAGGGCGTCCGCCGTCGCCTGCTCCTGGTCGTATTGCTCCCGGGTTCCGGCCTGATGCTTCCAAAGATAGAAGTAGCGCCGGGCATCTTCTTTGGCCTCTTCCGCCTGCGCCTCATCCCGTGCCAGGTTAGCCTTGGCTTGGTCTAGGGCAGCTTGGAACGGCCGCGGATCGATCAGGAACAGAGGCTGGTCTTTTTTTACCTCGTCGCCCTGCCGAAAATAGACCTTATCCAGGTAGCCGCTTACCTGGGATTCGACGGAAACCGTCGAGTAGGCTTCGACGTTGCCGATCGCCTGGAGTTGAATCGGTACGCTCTTCTCAACCACGTTGGCGACCGTTACCGGCACTGCAATTTTCAAGGCCATTGCTTGCGGTGCCGGAGCGTCCTTGGAACATCCTGCGGCAACCAGTCCCAGCACAGCCATGGCTACCAAGGCGACACCACGGTGTGTCGCATGGTTTCGCGGCGTTTGCGCGGCGCAACGCACGAACGCAGGCTTGGCGGGGCCTGTTGAGACCGCTCGGCCGGGTTGGCGGCGATGCGTTTCGCTTCCGGCGAGGGATCTGAATCCGCTCTGTACTGAACTCCGAATGAGCAACGTGTTTTAACCTGCAAGCGGGTGATTGGCGGCGTCGTCCAAACGACCTAGCCCGCCTTAACTTCCATGCAATTCATGATAGACCCATGAAATCGGTGGAAAAAGCACGACCCTGGGCCGCCGCCCTTCCGCGTTGGCAAACCGGGCGCGTCCGCCTATGATCGGGCCCAAACCGCCAAATCATTTGGCAGGAGGTCGCCGATGGTCAAGCAGCGCAAGCTCGGCAAGTCGAACCTTGCCGTTTCTGAACTCGGGCTCGGATGCATGGGAATGTCGGAATTTTATGGCCCCGCTGACGAGGCTGAGGCTGTCGCCACCATCCACCGGGCGATCGAGCTCGGGGTCAATTTCCTGGACACGTCCGACGCCTACGGCCCTTTTACCAACGAAAAGCTTGTCGGCCGCGCCGTTGCCGGCCGGCGCGACAAGGTCGTTATCGCCACGAAGTTTGGTTTCGAGCGGCGCGAGGATGGAAGCTGGCTCGGAATCAACGGCAAACCCGAATATGTACGCAAGGCCTGCGACGATTCGTTGCGCCGTCTGGGCCTCGATCACGTTGATATCTACTATCAGCATCGGGTCGACCGTAAAACTCCCATCGAGGAGACGGTCGGCGCGATGGCCGAACTCGTACGCGCGGGAAAGGTGCGTTACCTCGGGCTTTCCGAGGCGTCGGCCGCGACCATCCGGCGCGCTCATAGCGTCCACCCCATCACCGTCCTGCAGACCGAGTATTCGCTATGGAGCCGCGACGTGGAGGAGCAGGTTTTGCCGACGGTGCGCGAACTCGGTATCGGCTTTGTCGCTTACAGTCCGCTCGGACGAGGTTTCCTTACCGGAACTTTCCACCGAGCCGAAGAGACTGCGGCCGACGACTTTCGACGCACGCTCCCACGCTTTGGCGGCGAGAACCTCGAACGCAACCTCGCGCTCGTCGAAGAGCTTAAACGGATGGCCGCTGCCAAGGGCGTAAGCGCCGCGCAACTGGCGCTGGCGTGGGTTCTGGCCCAGGGCGACGATATCGTGGTCCTGTTTGGCACCAAGCGGCGCAAGTACCTCGAAGAGAACGTTAAGGGCGCAGACGTCCGGCTGAGCGCGCAGGAGATTGGCGCGCTTAACACGCTGTTCCGCCCGGAGGCGGTTGCGGGCGAACGGTATCCCGGGATGCGCGGCATCGACCGCTGACGCCGCTGGCGCCTGCCGCTGGCAGGCGCCAGCCTGCACAAGAAGGCCTCCGTTCAGCGCTGGCGCGATGCGTTCCTGGGGGCCTCTTCACGCGCTGGCCAGCGGCTTGCGCGCGGTATGAAGTGCCACCATGCCGAAGTTGAAGCGCTGAAAGTTGACTTCTCCGAGGCCAGCTTCGGCGATCATTTCTGCAAGCCGGTCAGCGTCGGGAAAGCCGTCGAGCGAGCGGGGCAGGTAGCGGTAGGCCGCGAAGTCGCCGCTGAGGATGCCCCCTATAAGCGGCACGATGGCGTCGAAATAGAAGAGACAAAGCGGGCGCAGGAGCCCTGGCGGATGAGTCACGTCCAGGCAGGCCAGGCGTCCGCCCGGTTTCAGCACACGGTGAAACTCGCGCAGCGCCGCCGGAATGTCAGTTAGGTTGCGCATGAGGAAACCGTTTATGACCGCGTCGAAGGCGCCGTCGGGGAAAGGTAGCCGCTGCGCATCGCCGCCAGCAAACGTCACTCGTTCGCTGGCTCCTCTGCGTTCGACCTTGTCCCTGGCCACTCTTACCATGTCGAGGCAGAAGTCGAGCGCCACGACGCTTGCGCATCCCTGGCGGCAAAGCTCGCTGGCCAGTTCGCCGGTGCCAGTCGCGGCGTCGAGCACGCGCGCGCCGGATGGCGCTACGGCTTCGACCGCGGCCCGGCGCCAGGCGTGATCGCGCCCGAACGTCATAACGCTGTTGACCGTGTCGTAATCAGAGACAATCCGCGCGAACATCTCGCGCACTTGCGCGGCCTTTTCGGCGCCGTTGGCGGAAGGCATGCCGGCGCTACCGGCCAGGCGCTGCTTCTTCGGGCTCGGCAACACTTTGTGCCGGCCAGTTCCTCTTTCCGGGCCGCGCTCTTGCCCGCCGACACTTCCTCTTGTGCTCATGGCAGCTAATCTTCCTATCACCGTTCAATTGGATTCGCACCATGGGCTGCCTCGAAGCACCGGGGCGGCGATACGCCCCACGTTCGCCTAACTGTTCAGTGTTCGTTGTGTTTCGAACTTGCGCCCGGTCCTAGTAGACTGCGAGCCGATGAAGGCAATAGTCCTTGACAAGCCGGGCGACGAGAGCGTTCTCAAGGTAGGCGAAGTTCCCGATCCGGTTCCGGGACCGGGTCAGCTCCTGATCCGGGTGAAGTGCGCGTCGCTAAACCGCGCTGACCTCCTACAGCGCGAGGGGCGCTACCCCCCACCGCCGGGTGCGTCGGAAATCCTGGGACTGGATTGCGCCGGAGAAGTAGCGGCGCTAGGTCCGGGCGTCGGAGGGTTCAAGCTTGGCGATCGCGTGATGGCGCTTCTGCCGGGCGGCGGCTACGCCGAAAAAGCAGTGGCGCACGTGGGTTCGGTGATGCGGGTGCCCCAAGCCTTGAGCGACGCTGAGGCGGCTGCGATTCCGGAAGTCTACCTGACAGCGTTCTTGAACCTCTTTCTGATAGGCGGGATCAAGCCCCGCGATAGTGCGCTGGTGCACGGCGGAGGGAGTGGTGTCGGTACGGCCGCGATCCAGCTTTTGAAGGAGGCTCGTGCGCGGTCTATCGTGACAGCAGGGACGGAAGCGAAATGCGCGCGGTGCGTCGAATTCGGAGCTGACGTGGCTATCAATTACACCGCCGGCCCGTTCGCTCCTAAGGTTCTCGAAGCCACTGGCGGGCGCGGCGTCGCCGTGATCCTGGACATCGTGGGCGCTCCGTACCTCGAACAGAATCTCGAAGCGCTTGCCCATGGCGGGCGGCTCGTGCTGGTAAGCCTGCTCAAGGGCGCGCGCGGCGAGATTGACCTAAGCCGCGTCCAGCGCCGCCACGCTCGCATCATCGGATCGACGCTGCGCAGCCGCGCGGCCGAGGAAAAGGCCGAGATTGTAGCGGCCTTCCTTAACCGCTTTGGCAGCGCGCTCGAAGCCGGCCGCCTGCGCCCCGCTATACACCAGGTGATGCCGCTTGCCGACGCGCCGGCCGCTCATCGTATGATGCAGGCCAGCCAGCACTTCGGCAAAATCGTCCTGCAGATGCCGTAGCCGGCTAATGCCGGGTCCGCGAGGCCTGAACATTGTCCGATGAACAGGACGGACGCCGAAAAGGTATCCACGGAGGTATGGCCATGCGTCTTCGGTCGATAACAGCGGTCTCGGTGGCGGCGATTTCACTTGCCTGTTCAACGATCGCCAGCCGAATACAGGCGGCGGGACCGGTACCCGTCGATCAGACGGCGTTGAAGAAGGGCACTGGCGCCGCTTTCGCCATCACCAAAGCGGGCAGTTACGTGCTCAGGGGAAACATCATCGTCAAACGTCCAAATCAGGACGCGCTCGACATCACCGCGTCCAACGTCACGCTGGACTTGCAGGGCTTCGCGATCATCGGCACCGGTACGAGCGGCACCGGGATCGGCATCAATGTGTTGTCGGGTGTGAGCAACGTCACCATTACCAGCGGCACCGTCACCAAGATGGGCGGCGGTGGCTTGGTGCTCGGTCCGAACTCAGTCGTAAGTTCGGTCAAAGCGATGCAAAATTTGGGCGTCGGAATACAGGCAGGCGCTTCCAGCCAACTCACGGACAATGTGGCCGTGGGCAACGCCGGAAACGGCCTGATGTGCGCCAACGACTGCCTCGTTACGGGGAACGTGTCTACGGGCAATGGCGCTGGCCTGTCTCTCGGTCCGGGGAGCGGCTACGGCAACAACGTTCTCGATGACACGACCAAGGTGAGCGGCGGAGTGTCGCTAGGCAACAACATCTGCAGCGGTGTCCAATGCTAGGTCTGCACCGCGCTCACAAACTTGCATAACAACAACGGGGCTTTAGTCGGCGCAATGCACGGGGTTGCGGCCGCCCGTGCGGGCGGCCGCAACCCTGTCAGATCCGGTCAGATGCCCGGCCACAACAGGGCCGGGCATCTTTGGCTTACGGCAGCAGGACTGCCGACGCCGAGGTGCGGGGCGTGGTCATGCTGCCGGTGGCCGTAAACGTGCCGGTTGCCGGGTTGTAAAGCTCGGCCGACGACAGTGTATCGCCGTTGTCGTCAACGCCGCCGGCGATCAGTACCTGGCCCGCGTGCGGGCCGGTCTTTAGCAGCTTTGCGATCTGAAACGCGCGGCTCGTGGTCATACTGCCGGTTATCCAGCCGAGTCCGCTTGCCGGGTCGAAAAGCTCCGCCGTCGCCAGCGCTTTTCCGGTGCCATCCTCGCCGCCGGCTATCAGCACCTTGCCCGCGTTCGGACCGCTGACGAAAGCAGCGTCGAGGAAAGTGGCCGTGAACAGGTATCGTCCGTGGGTGAGCGAGGCGTTGCAGACCGGCGGGGTCGAACTCACGCCGGCGGCACAGGTGAAGGTCCCCGTCGCTGGATTGTAGAGCTCGGCCGTTTGCAGCACGGTTCCCGCCGCATCCATTCCGCCGGCAATCAGGACTTCACCCGCGTCCGGCCCGCTAGGAAGCAGAACAGCTCGATGGAACTCGCGGCTGTCGCTCATGCTGCCGGTAGCCTTGAAAGCGCCGCTGGCAGGGTCGAAAATTTCGGCCGTGCTAACTTGGGTGCCGTCGCTGCCTCCTGCGATCAATACCTGACCGGTGGGAAGCAAGGTAGCCGTGTCCATGAAGCGCACATCGGTCATCGTGTTGTTGCAAAAATGCGTGGTCGAATTCACCCCGCCAAGGCCTGTGCAGTCGAATGCTCCCGTAGCCGGGTTGTACAGGTCCCCGGTGTTGACTTGATTGCCGGTCAAATCCTCGCCGCCGGTGATCAGTACCTGCCCGTTCTGAAGCAGGACGGCCGGGTGCGGGAAACAGTGCCCATCGGTCATGTTGCCGGTCGCGGTGAAGGTGCCGCTTCCGGGACTGAAAATCTCCGCCGTGCTGACGCATCCCTGGCCCGCTCCGATGATGTCCAGTCCACCCGCGATCAACACCTTGCCGTTTTGCAGCGCCGTCATGGTGTGGCTGTAACGCCGATCAGTCATCGTATTGTTGCAAGCGCCGGTGCTGGAATTCACTCCGCCCAACGCCGTGCAGTCAAAGGCTCCGCTGACCGGGTTGTAAAGCTCGGCGGTGCTGAGCACGCGGTTGAAATTGTCCATGCCGCCCGCAATCAAGACGTAGCCGTTCAGCACGTAGGGTGTCGGCGTTGCGGTTGGAGTAGCCGTGGCAGTTGCCGCGGCTGTAGCCGTAGCGGTCGTGGTGGCAGTCGCGGTTGCGGTGGCCGCAAGAGTCGCGACCGCCGTAGCCGTCGCTGTCGCAGTGGCGGTTGCCGTCGGCGTGGGGGTGGCCGTTGCGGTCGGAGATGCAGCCGCCGGAGGGTAAGCGCCTTTGGCGCCCCGTCCGGATACCGCAACGTTCATCGGCCGTGCCGATGCGTTGCTGGTTACGAGCATCTTGGCGCTGGCCGCACCCGCTTGCGTAGGCTGGCATTGGACGGTTAGCCGCAAGACTTGGCCGGGCGCGAGCGTGAACGGTCCTGAGGGGCTCACGCTGAACGGCGAGGAGAGCGAGCCAACCGTACCGGTGAGCGGGACCCTGCCGGTGTTCTTGATTGTCACCTGCCGCGTGACCATGCGCCCCGGCCGGATCAGGCCGCATCGCACGGCGGCAGGCCTGACCGACCATCTGGGCCTGGCCGCCGTTGCCGCCGACGCCGATCCACAGGGCGCCAGCAGGATTAGCGGGATCGCGGCGATCGCAGCCAGCAGGTAGCCACCGCGTCGCCCGCCGGTCGGATTCTCCCTCTTGCGGCAAATCATTGAAGTCGACATCGTGTCTTCATCCAATTTTGCTGTGGTCCAATCCACCTGATCCGGGCAAAGCCGACTTGTCCCTCCCGGTATCGTGTAGCTATTTCTTTTGCGCCGCTTCCAACTCCTGCCACAGGGTCAAATAGTCAGCGGCGGTCGCAAGCTGATGGGCCGGCACGGCCATCGTGTTCGCCGCGCTGGTGCTTGCGAACGGGGGCAGGTTCCACCAGTCGCTATGCTGCTGCTTCATGAACGGGATCAGCAGCAGGGTTGAGGCCGTGCTGAACTCCGCGTGGCAGGTCTGTATCGGCGAGCCCTGCACGCCGCACGAGTACGGCAGGTTCTCTCCCACTTTCCAGTCGTGAAAAACTTCGGCGACTCCGCCTGGTATCACGTATTGGAACGGCGCCATGTGGCAGTTGACGCACTTGACCCCGGCGCCGTACATTGCCGAGAAAGCGGGATTGTCTGTGTTGTGCCGCTGCTCGTGGCAGGTCAGGCAGAACTGGTCTTCCTGGCCCGCGAGCACCGGTATCCATGAACTTATCAGAGTTGGGTCCTGGCCCCGGATGAGGGTGTCAACACGCCCGTTGTAAATCGCTGTCGGGTTGGCTTTCAGTATCGCCCCGGCAAGCGTGTTGCTCGGATGGCAGGCGTTGCACGTCACGGCTTGGAAGTCGGAAATCGGCTGCGCGTTCACCTGGCCGTTGCTGATGGTCCCGACTTGGGCGCCGATGGGAATATCAAGTGGCGAGTGGCAATAGGCGCAGAAAGTATTGTCGGTTGATCCATGGCGGGACTGCGAATGATGCGAGTCCCACCATCCGTGGCCGTTGCGCTGCCATTCGCAAGTGTTGTTATTGAACACCAGGCCCGCGGCCCGCGCGGTGTGATCCAGGTTTTCGACGAAATGGCAGGCAGTGCATGTGACGCTGGAGTAGTCGTAGCCGGGACGGTCGAGATTGGTCGGCAACACCGAGGGACACGAGGTTTGCGCCCACCCCGATGCACTCCATCCCAGTAATGCAGCGACACCGATAATCAGAAAATGCCTTGGTTTGAACATTGCGGCTTCCTCTAGGTTTCTCCCTTGCCGTCGCGTCAAAACCCTGCCGGCACCCGATGTCGGCTACTGAACGTGTGTACTGTCGACCCGCGCGATCTCCTGCCAGAGCAGCCGGTACTTAGCGACCGTCATGAATCTGTGCGACGCCATCGCAACCACCGTCCCGTTAAACGGCGGCAGGGACCACCATTCGAAGTGCTGTTCCTTGATGAAGGGAATCAGGGAGTTGGCCGCGTCCGCGGTGAACTCGGAGTGGCAGCTATAGCCTGATATCGAACCCTGCGCGCCGCACGAGTACGGCAGGTTCTGCGCCACTTTCCAATCATGGGCCCGTTCCGGCAGCGGCGGGTACCCGGTGGTGCCTCCGCCGAAGATGTTGTAAACGGCCATGTGGCAATCGATGCAGCGCACATTCGCCGAGTACATCGCTTGGAAGGCGACATTGTCGGTGTTGTGCCGCACCTCGTGGCAGCTCAGGCAGAGCGTGTCCTCCTGGCCGTTCAGGATGGGCTGGTAAGCGGCAGGATTCTCGTAGCCTTTCCAGCGGTAAAGCGAAACCGCGCCGCCGTCGAACGCGTTGGGATTCTGCGCCGCGATGATGCTGGTCACCGGGTCGGGCGGATGACAGGTGCCGCAGGTCACCGCCTGCATCGCCCCGTCCGGGACCGGGACGGCGTTTACGTTGCCAAGGCTGATACTTGAGCTTGAGGCCGCCTGCAGCGGGGAATGACATTTCGCGCAGAAGGTGTTGCGTGTCTCACGATGGTCGGATTGCGCATGCCACGACGCGTACCATCCGCCCCCGCTGTAACGCCATTCGTTGGCCGTGCTGTTCCAGGTGAGCCCCACGGCGTCAGGCATGTGGTCAACCCCGAAGATGAAATGGCAGGTAGCGCAGCTATTGCCTTCTTCGTAGTTGTAGGTAGGTGGGGTCAGGTTGGTGGCTTCGGGGTAGGGCGAGTTGAGTGAATTCTGAGCCCCGGCGTTGACCGCCATTCCCAGGAACATCGCGATGCACAGACCCGGAAAACGCCATGACTTGACCATTGGGCGCCTCTCCTCAGATCGTGGGCTCGATGCAAAACCCGCAATGTGCTTGCAGACCGCTTTCTAATCCCGATGTTTCCGCTTGTCTCACACACGGTGGGCATAACCTCTGTCGGCTGCCGACAGCGTCGTTCTACTGTCGAAGAGCAGCCCACGGAGCCCATCCGCTTGAATCAGGCGCTGCTAATGCAAAAATGAGCCGTTATTAGCTTTTCTTGTTGAACGGCCTTGCAAAAGAACAGAATAGCCAAACAGACTGGAGTCGGCCCCTAAAATGGTCGGTGGCGCTCAATGCTGCACGATGCAACGGCGAAGAGTCGTGGGGACTCTCTACCCCACCGTGGGACATGCACATCCCACCAGGATCGAGTGCTCGGTTTTTACGCGCCGTTGCGGACGCCAGCCACTGTCTCAAAGGATTTATTGGGCCCGCGAGATCGATCCGAGATCGTGCAAAAGCTGCGGATTCAGGTCGCCCTCACGCCGCCGCGAACTGACGCGCCAACACCTCGTCGAGGGACTTCGCGTCAAGCAGCCGATGACGCTGATAACGATCGGCCGGTACAAAAACTGTCGCGGGACTTGCGGTCTTTGGCGGAGAGGGGGGGATTCGAACCCCCGGTGCCACGAGGGCACACGTGATTTCGAGTCACGCCGGTTAAACCTGACTCCCGAACCTCTCCGTCCGCCGGAGCATTTATTTTTCAATCGCTCCAGTCAAGCCAGCACCCGCAAAAAGTCCGGCTTGCCGCGCCCCCGGACACCTCCGGTAAGTTTTCGGTGAGTCTAGCCTACAGGCGGTCTGCCGTCAGGCGTGACCGCACTAATCGGTCCACTTCCACTCCCGGATTTCCGGCAAGTCTTCCCCATGACGCTCGATATATTCCTTGTGTTCGATTAGCCGGTCGCGAACGTACTGTTTGACGTACGCAGCGAGCGGCGCCAGCTTGGGAACCCGATCGACGACGTCTGCGACCAGATGGAAGCGATCCATGTCGTTACGCACGACCATGTCGAACGGGGTGGTCGTCGTTCCCTCCTCTTTGTAGCCGCGCACGTGGAGGTTCGAATGGTTGGTGCGGCGGTAGGCGAGGCGATGGATGAGCCAGGGGTAGCCGTGAAAAGCGAACACGATCGGCCTGTCGCGGGTAAACAAGGTGTCAAACTCCGCGTTGGAGAGGCCGTGGGGGTGCTCTTCGCGTGGCGTTAGCTTCATCAGGTCAATCACATTGACCACGCGGATTCTCAAGTCCCGGAAGCGGCGCAGGTAGTGCACCGCCGCAAGCGTCTCAAGCGTCGGAACGTCGCCCGCACACGCCATGACCACGTCGGGCTCGGCGCCGCGGTCGTTGCTTGCCCACTCCCAGATGCCGACGCCCGCGGAGCAATGCTTGATCGCCTCGCCCATGCTCAGGTACTGGAGGTCGGGCTGCTTGCCGGCAACGATGACGTTGACGTAGTTGCGGCTGCGCAGGCAGTGGTCGGCCACCGACAGCAGGCAGTTGGCGTCGGGGGGCAGGTAGACCCGGATCACGTCCGCCTTCTTGTTCACCACGTGGTCGATGAAGCCCGGGTCCTGGTGGGAAAAGCCGTTATGGTCCTGGCGCCATACGTGCGACGTCAGCAGGTAGTTGAACGACGCTATGGGCACGCGCCAGGGGATCTCGGCCCGCGTCACCTTGAGCCACTTGGCGTGCTGATTGAACATCGAATCGACAACGTGGGCGAACGCTTCGTACGTCGAAAAGAAGCCGTGGCGGCCGGTCAGCAAATAGCCCTCGAGCCAGCCTTGGCAGGTGTGCTCGCTCAGGATTTCCATCACGCGCCCGTCAGGCCCGAGATGGTCGTCATCGCTCTCGCGCTCGGCCACCCAAGTGCGGTCTGTCGCTTCGAACAGCGCGTCAAGGCGGTTCGACGCGGTCTCGTCGGCACCGAAGACTCGGAAATTGCGTACGGCCGCGTTGAGCCTGACGGTGTCGCGCAGGAAGCGGCCCAGAACCCGCGTCGCTTCGGCCGTCACTGTGGCTGGCCTGGGCACATCGACCGCGTATTTGCGAAAATCGGGCAGCTCGAGCTCGCGCAGCAGCAGCCCGCCGTTAGCATGCGGATTGGCACCCATCCGGCGCGTGCCCTGTGGCGCAAGCTCGGCAAGGTCCGGCCGCAGATTGCCGTCTGAGCCGAAGATCTCCTCTGCGCGATAGCTTTTCATCCACTGCTCAAGTATCCGGAGATGCTCGGGCTTGGACATGTCGCTCACCGGCACCTGATGGGCGCGCCACGAACCTTCGACCTTGAGTCCGTCCACCTGCTTCGGTCCGGTCCAGCCCTTGGGCGTGACGAGGATGATCATCGGCCAGCGCGGACGCTCGCGAAGGCGCCCGGAGCGCGCCTCGCGCTGAATCGAGCGAATCTCGCCGATGACCGTCTCCATCACCGACGCCATCGCCTGATGGGCCGCGCGGGGCTCGTCGCCCTCGACAAAATGGAGGCGGTATCCGTAGCCGGTGAACAAGCTCTCCAGCTCCTCGCGGCTGATGCGCGCCAGTACGGTTGGATTGGCGATCTTGTAGCCGTTCA
>JAJYVB010000026.1 GCA_021792265.1 Deltaproteobacteria bacterium
CAGTCATGAGCTAGACCAGAAAGATGGGCCAGCGGAGCGGCAACTCCAACTGGCCCTGAAACCAAATCACGGGGCTAACCATGATCATCGCCCATAGGCGAAACGGTTTCGTCTTTATCCTAGCGCTCCTGTCATCGATCGCAAGCACCCCTTGACCTCGGCAAAACGAATTCAGCCCGGTCCCACGAAAAGGGATGAGTCATCGGATCAGGGAGGACAAAGCAATGCGTCCACAAAACGTGAAGCTCGCGGGGGTTGTAGTCGTCGGGCTCGTCGTAGTGGCGGCGATGGTTGGTGCTGGAGCCTTTCTGAAAATGGCGGACGCAGGCAGCATTGCCGGCGTGCAGTGGAACGAGATCGGACCGGCGCCGGTCTCCATCGACGAAAATGATTGTTGTCAGGGCAACGGGCCTGATTCGGGCCAAGTGGTGGACGTGGCTATCGATCCGCGCGGGTCGTCCGACCAGATCATTTTCATCGCTACTCAGGACGGCGGTATCTGGCGATCGACCGACGGCGGCAACACCTGGGGCACGACGACGGATTTTTTGAGCTCGCTCTCGATGGGTGCGGTGGCGCTCGATCCCGGAAATCCCTCGATCGTATATGCCGGTACCGGCAGTCCGGCTAACACCGGTTTCTTCAAGTTTGTCGGGGTCTACCAATCCACCGATGACGGCGGCACGTGGACGCTCACGCCCGGAATGAACAGCTTCTTCGGCGTGGCGATTCGGCGGATAGTGATGCCGGCAACGAACCAACTGCTGATCGCGACGGATCTCGGCCTGGTGCGCTCGACCGACGGGATGACCAGCGTAACCCAGCCGCTCATCAATGGTGCTAACGGCACCATTGACGACCTTCATCTCGACACCGCGACAGCTACCACAGTGCTGGCAGCGGTCGACAGCGTCGGCATCTTTCGTTCCACCGACAGCGGAGCAACCTGGGGGACGAACCTATGGAAGGCAAACAACGGATCGCCGCTCAGTGTCACGAACTTTACCCCTGGATTCATTTCGTTCTCTCAATCCACACAGCCCGACAACAAGACGATCTACGCCAGCGTCCAGAACACGAACGCGGCGGCCCCGGCGCCGAAGTGGGGTCTTTTTGTCTCGACCGACTCGGGCGGTACCTGGGCTCAGGCAAGCGCGGGCGGCAATCCCAGCAACAATTGCGGGCAGTGCGGCTACAACCAGACCATCGGCGTCGATCCCCTTAGCGCCAGCACGGTCTATCTGGGTTTCGTGAATATCTGGAAGTCCACCGACTCGGGCGGTTCGTTTACCCAGATGCCCGGAAAGGTCCACAACGACCATCACGCGCTGATCTTCAGTCCTCACGTTCCGGGCTCCCCGCCAACACCATTTTACGTTGGTACCGACGGCGGCGTCGCCAGGTCGACCGACGGCTCAAATTTTACCGATATCAACGGGCCGAATCCGGGTCCCGGCCAGGCGATCGCGTCGAACCTGGTACGCGACATGGACATCGGGCGCGGCAGCTCAAGCAACAATGGCTACAGTTACGGCGGGATGCAGGACACGGGCACGGCGGAGTTCGCGCCCGGGGATTTGCCGACTACCTGGCACCTCAAGCTGGGCGGTGACGGTGCGGGAGTTGCCGTCGATCCCTACAATCCGGCGCACGCGATCGCGATGGCAGATGCATGCCTGAATGTCACCACGAATGGGGGCGGCGGCTGGTCTGGCGCGACCGTCCCGAATTACGTGGGAGGCCTCGGCTTCAACTTCGGTAATACTCTGGCCTTTGACCAGGTTAACAGCAGCGGCACCGACAACACGGTGTATGCCTCGGTAGAAGTGGCGAACAGCCCGCCAGTAGCGAGCTGCTTCGGGATCTGCTTCGGTTTCGGCAGCAACGGCGCATGCACCGGGCCCGAGTTGTTCAGGAGCACCGACGGCGGGTCGAGCTACGCCCAGTTCGCGAGCCCGAAAAATTATCTGGCCACAATCAACGCGATTGCAACAGTCAAGATCGATCCGAACACCATCTGGCTTGGGTTGAATGACGGCACGCTTCAAGTAAGCACCAATGCGACCAGCGGCTCTCCGAGCTTCGCCGCGCCTGCTTCCCAGCCGGCCGCGCTCCCCGGCCAGGGAGTCCAAGCGGTCGCGATAGATCCCACCAACACCAACACGGTTGTAGCAGTGTACGGTGGGTTCTGCGGCGGTGCGTGTAACAACAATGCCAACCAACACGTTTTCATGACGACCGACGGCGGAACAACGTGGGCGGACATAAGCGGGACGCCCGGCGGGGGAACGAACAACCTGCCCGACCTGCCTGTGCATTCAGTGGTGATAGATCCTAATACCAGCCCGCATACGATCATCGTCGCCAATGACGCGGGGGTGCTTCAGACCGCCGACAACGGCCAAACCTGGCAGGTGCTGGGTATCGGGATGCCGACGGTTGATGTGGTCTCCTTGGCTCTCGACTCCAGCGTCACGCCTGAACTGCTGCGCGCCGGCACCTTCGGGCGGAGCGTGTTCGAGCTGGGGGCAGCGCAGGGGCCGCTGTTGTCGGTCAACAGCACGTTCAACTTCGGCACTCTCTGTCCGGGCCAGACGCCGACTGAACTTTTGCAACTGTTCAACCTCGGCTCGTCGAATTTGACCATCTCAGACATCACCCTGGTCTCGGGCAGCTCTGATTTCGCGCTTAGCGGGCCGTCCTTCCCGGTCACGATCCTGCCGGGCGAGGAGGTGGATTACACCGTGAGCTTCGCTCCGAAGTCCGCTAACGAAGGAACGACCGAGACAGCGACCTTCCAGGTCGACAGCAATGCCGTCGTCAATCCAAACCAGCAGATAACTTACACGGCGACCGTGGGGCAGCCCATCGCGAGTACGACTATTGCCAGTGCCGGCAACTTCGGTAACGTCTGTGTAGGCTCGTCCGCCGATCTCAACCTGACCATCGCTAACTCCGGAACGTGCAATCTGACGGTGACCGGTATCACTTCCGGCGATCCCACCGACTTCATCCCGCCGACCACGCTGACTTATCCGGTATCCGATCAGACCGGCAACTCGCTGGCAGCACCGCTAGAGTTTGCGCCGAAAAGCTTCGGCTTGAAGAGCATGATCGTCACAGTTGATAGCAGCGACAATCCTGGCGGCAATTTGAGCGTTAGCGTGAGCGGCAACGCGCCGCCGCCGGCGATCGCGGTGAGCGGCAACGGCAGCTTCGGCAACGTCTGCGCAGGCAGCAACGCCGAGCAAAACATAACGATTGCCAATACCGGGCCGTGCGATCTCGACGTCACCAGCGTGACGATTGACAACGGCAGCGGCGGGGCCTGTCCGGACTTCACGATCGTCAACAACCCGTTCCCCAATGTTCTGAGCGCGGACTCGAGCCTACCCGTGACGATCGCCTTCACCCCGACTTCAGGCGGTCCCAAAAGCTGTCGGCTGGTAATCACGAGCAATGACCCCAACCACGCGACGGTAACGGTGGCGCTGTCGGCGACCACGCCAGCGGTGAGCATCGACGTGCCGCTGGACCAGAACTTCCCGGCGACGGTGATTCAAAGCGTCGGAGCGTGCAGTTCGCAGAACCCGTTCCCGGTGTCGAACAACGGCTCCTGCCCGGTGAACATCGACAATGTTGTCATCGGTGGAACCAACGGCGCCGACTATTCGACCGCCGGACTGCCATCGCTGCCGACCCCGATGGCGGCGGGCAGTGTTCTGGGCGCAGGGGACCTGGACACGGTCTTCAAGCCGACGTTCATAACCCGGGACGAGACGGGGACCGTGAGTGTGACGTACGAGACCGACCCGATTACGCATGCGACCACCACGGTGACACGCAATCTTTGCGGCGAGGGCACATCGCGTGGAGCGCGCGTGCTGGTGACAGTGGGTGGGACGCCTGTGGCCACGGTCGACAAGATCCATTTGTCGCGGCTCAACTCGAACCGCAAGGCCATCTCGATCGACAACGTGAACAACGCACCGTTGGAGACCGTGACGCAAGGGGCGCCGTGCGCTTCGTTCGAGTTCCAGCGCGAATGGGGCGGACTGTCGAACCCGATTCAGCTCACCGCCGGCGACTACCAGCTAACGGTGACGGTGACGGTGAACGGCAAGAAGGAGAGTAAGACGGTTTCATTCACGCTCGGCACCTGCAGCTTCGACCAGAACATCGTGGTCGGCTTCTAAGCCTCCGCGCTTAGCCCCTCTCCCGCACGCACACGGGAGAGGGGCTCGCGCGCGCCGTCAACGAAAACGCAAGCGCCCAGCAGGCGTTGGCGCTCCCCTCACTGTAATCTCTCCCCGAGGGAGAGAGCTGAAGGAAGGAAGCCGGTTTTTTAGCAGGGTGTTGAGCAAAATCTTTCTGCCGCGTCGAAATCTCCAGTTTCTCAACACCCTGCCAAAGAAATCGGCCCTTCAAATCCCTGCCAGGCGGCGCGCATAGTCGGCTGCCGATTTGAAGTCGTATTCACGATAAGCTTGCAGCTTTTCAGCCTCCAGGCCGCCTTCGGCGTGCACCGCCAGGACCTCCTGGTAACCGCCGAAGTCGGAGGCCGTGAGATCGCCAATCATGTTCAGCAGCCTAAAGCGGCGCTCGGCGTCGAACCCAGGCGAGCCGCCCAGGTATTTGCGCACGTAGGCGGAGGTTGCCTCACTGGCAAGGTCCTCAGCCGCAGGCGCCGTCACCAACAGGCCACCCGCGAGATCCTGCACGATTTGCACCGCCTGATGGTAGTGATGGGCGAAGTGATACTTGGCCACGTTGGTCAGAAGCGTATTGGCGACAGCCACGCCCTCCTCGACCGTACACGAGATCGCCGCATAATCGGTTAGCCCGCGCACGATCGTGTGGTAGGCGGCAAGCTGCGTGAGCTTGTCGCGCACATGGGCCGCGCGCAGGATGCCGTTCGCCTCCGCAACCGCATGGGCTGCGCCGGCCATCAGTTCAAGGAGCGGCAGCTTGTAAGAGATCGCCGTGAAGCGGTGGAAGCGCACGAAGTCGAGCGCGAGCGTCCCGGAGAACTCGGTCTCGCCGCGCAGGAAAATCCGCTCGTTGGGAATAAAGACGTCGTCGAAGACCGTGAGCGTCTCGATCATCTTGTGGCGCGCGCTTATCGGATGCTCGATTGGGTCCTTGGGCGCGCTCCCGTGGGGGCTGGCGATGAGCTTGAGCCCCGGAGCGTTGGCGGGCACCGCGAAGGCGATCGCCCAGGCGCGATCTTCCGGCCGCATCGCGCGCGTCGGCAGCACGATGATTTCGTTGGCGTTGGTCGCGACCGAAGTATGCACCTTGGCGCCGCGCACGATGACCCCGTCCGGACGCTCGGCCACAACGCGCACGTAAAGGTCGGGGTCCGCCTGCGCGCCGGGTCCAAGCGAGCGGTCGCCCTTCACGTCGGTCTGCGCCACAGCTACGGCGAGGTCCTGGTCGCGGCAATGGCGATGGAAGCGGCTGATTCGCTCTCGGTATTCAGGATGGCCCGCTCGCGCCATCTGCGTGCCGACAACGTGCAGCGCGAACAGCGCGTCCGTTCCGATCTCCTTGATCAGCACGACCAGAGTCGCTCCTTCTCGGGTCGAAGCCGCGATAAGCTCTTTGCGCTTGAGCAGGTCGGCGGCGGAGGCCGGCACCTGGTAGTAACGGCTGTAGCGTTCCGCACCCTCGCTCACCACGGCCAGCTCGCTATAACGCGGGTCCTCGGCCATCCGATAGTCGGTCGCCGCATGCTCGACCGCCAGGCCGATTACCGGATGGAGGGTGACGTCGCTTACTCGTTCGCCTCGGAAGTAGACGGCGCGGCCGTCACGAAGCGACTCCTTGTATTGCTCTGCGTTCCTTAGGGCCATGGCTGTCATATGTCGCCCGCGCGGCCCGGCCGTCAAGGGAAATGCGGCAACGTTGCGGGCGGGCGCGGCTCCGAGGGGGCCTCAGACCGCGCACTCGCGGCAATCGGGGACCCGCTCGTCATGGACCAGGGAGAGCGCCTGACCGCCTTTGGAGCCGTAACGGTAGACCGTCACTCCCTTCAAGCCCAGCTCATGGGCAAGCAAAAAAGCCTCGCGCACCGAATCCGGCCGGCAGTCGGCGGGCAAATTGACGGTTTTGGCCACGGCTGCGTCGACATGCTTCTGGAAGGCTGCCTGCATCCTGAGATGGTGCGCAGGAGCGATTTCGAGCGCGATAGGAAAACGCCGCTTAAGCGCTTCGTCCAGCTCCGCGGCAGTGCGAATCGATCCGGTTTCGCGGATTAATGTGTCAACGCGCTCACGGGAGGACGGATCGAGCGACGAGAGCGTGCGGTCCAGCACGCGGTTCGATTCGTATAAGATGCGCCCGTCGAGCACTCGGCGCGCTGTCGCCAACGCAAAGAACGGTTCGATGCCGCTCGAGCATCCGGCGATCATGCTGACCGTGCCGGTCGGGGCGACACAGGTGACGGTTGCGTTGCGCAGCGCCGAGACGCCGCGTCCGGGCCAGAGACTGCGCGAAAACGCGGGAAACGAGCCGCGTCGGCGGCCAAGTTCGATTGACGCAGCGCGCGCCTTTTCGGTCATAAACGCTGCCACCTGCCCGCCCAGCTCGATCGCTGCCGGCGAATCATAGGCAATGCCGAGTTCGGCGAGCATATCGGCAAGGCCCATCACACCCAGTCCAATCTTGCGCGTGAGCAGCGTCGCCGCAACGATTTCAGACGCCGGGTACGAATTAGCCTCGATGACGTTATCAAGAAAGACAACCGCGTCGCCGATGGCCGCCTCTAACTCTGCCCAGTCAAGCGAATTTGCGCTGACAAACGCCGCCAGGTTGAGCGAGCCCAGCGTGCAGGACTCGTAGGGCAACAGCGGCTGCTCCCCGCATGGGTTGGTCGCCTCGATAAGACCCAGGTCCGGGAGCGGATTGAGGCGGTTTATCTCGTCGAGGAAGACCAATCCCGGATCGCCCGACGCCCAGGCCGCCTCCACTGCGGTCGTGAACAGCCGTTTCGCCGATGCGGTGCTCACGGGCTGGCCGGTGCGCGGGTTTTTGAGGACAAAGCGGTCATTGCCGGCGAGGGCGTCGAAAAAAGCATCGGTCATCCCGATGGAAAGATTGAAGTTCTCGAGGCGCCCGGGCTTCAGTTTAGCGGTGATGAACTCTTCGATGTCGGGATGGTCGGCGCGCAGCACCGCCATGTTGGCGCCACGGCGCCGGCCGCCTGCGCGGATGACGGCGGTTGCGTGGTCGAAGAGCTCGATGAACGAAAGCGGTCCCGAGCTTGCCCCGCCCGTCGTGCTGACTGTGTCGCCGCGGGGCCGCAATGCGCTGAAGGAAAAGCCCGTCCCACCGCCCGTTTGCTGGATGCGTGCCGCCAGCGCCATCGCCCCGAAGATTGAATCCAGGTCGTCGCGTACGGGCAGGACAAAACATGCTGCCAGTTGACCTCCGCTAAGCCCGGCGTTCATCAGAGTGGGGGAATTGGGCAGGAACTGGAGCCTCTCGAGCCGCATCAGGAAGCGCTCGGCCCAGTAATCCTCGTCCTCCCCGAAGGACCGCGCTGGTTGGGCGACAGCGCGGGCTACCCGCCGGAACATCCCGCCGGCATCCTCGGTTTCCTGCCCGGCAGCGTCGCGCCTGAGATAGCGCTCGCGCAAGATAATCAGGGCGTTTTCCGATAACCCGGGCATATAGTGGTGACTCGATGCCTCAGCGGTGCACGGATTCCCCGCTCGGCGGAGATATCGAGGCAGCCTCCGCGCCCCTGCGGCTGGTTGATTGCTGGATGAATTGGGCTACCATTTTCCATGCCCGGTCAAGCGCAAACCGGGAACGTGCAACATACGCTTCTCCTTGCGGCTGGCTTGACTCCCTCTGCGACGCTTAGACCCCGTGGCGCGACTTTTGCTGCTCCGAGTTCCTCGGAAGGTTATGCCTTTCGGAATCGGACTTTAAGAGGAGGATTTTCCCATGGGAGCATTGCCGGCGCTCAGGCCGATTCGAGAAATGGAACGTTGGGCGCGCAGCCTCGAAAGGCGTTTTTCGCGGTTCCTCGAAGAATGGCCGTTCGAGGAAGAAGAACTCATGCCTCCGGTCGAAAGTTTCGTGCGCGACGGAACGCTGGTTATCAGAGCCGATGTTCCTGGTCTGGAACCCAAAGATGTAGAGGTCGACGTATTAGGCAACGTTTTAACTATTAAGGGAGAACGTAAGAGCAAGGTTGAGGCTAAGACCGAGGACTACATCCGCCGCGAGATAATCTATGGCAGTTTCGAGCGCCAGATACTTCTTCCCGAGGGATCCAACAGCGATCAGGTCAAAGCGGAATTCAAAAACGGCGTGATCGAGGTCACGATGCCTGTGGCCAAGGAACTGGAAGCGAAGAAGATTCCGATAGAGGTAGAGGCGAAAAAACCCAACGGTTGAGGTAAGGCGGGTTCTGAAACCATTGGGCTGCCCCAGTTTATAACGAGGAGTAGAAGCCATGAAAATCTCAGAAATGATGGTGCGAGATGTCAAATTCTGTGCTCCGGATGACTCGCTTACGGATGCCGCGCGCCTGATGTGGGAACATGACTTCGGATGCGTGCCGGTGGTGGACAAGCGCCAGCGAGTGGTGGGAATGCTCACCGACAGAGATATCTGCATGGCCGCTTACACCCAGGGTGTGGCGTTGTCCGCGGCGCGGATTTCGAGCGCGATGTCGCGGCAGGTTTTCTCCTGTCGGCCCGATGATGACATTGCGGCCGCGGAGAAGCTGATGCGCGACAAGCAGATTCGGCGGCTGCCCGTGCTCGACAAAGACGGCCATCTGGTGGGCCTGGTTTCGCTCAACGATATCGTGCGCGAGGCCGCGCGCGAGCGTGGAGTCCAGGCTATCCGTCATGTCACCGACACCGAGATTGTAGGCACGCTGAGCGCTATCAGCGCCCATCGTACGCCGGCTGCCGCCGCGTACGCAGCTTGAAGCTCGGTTGCGTGCGGTTTTGGGGGCTCTTAGCCCAAGCCGCAGAGGTACAGGTTTATGGCGACGTACGTGATGCTGACAAAGCTATCGCCAGGAGCGCTCGCGCGGCCCGGCGCGGTCGTCGAGCTTAACCGCCAGGTCGAGGAGCGGATAAAAAAAGAGTGCCCGACGGTCAAATGGGCGGCCAACTACGCCGTGCTTGGGCCGTGCGATTACCTGGACATTTTCGAGGCGCCTGACTCTGAAACGGCAACCAAAGTAGCTCTGTTGGTGCGCTCGTTTGGCCACGCTACCACTGAGACCTGGGTAGCGACCGCGTGGGAGCGCTTCGCCCAATTGGCAGGCGGCCTCAAAAGCTGAACTCGCGGGTCGGCGTGAGGGGTCGGGTTAATTGCAACACCGCCGGCTGCTGGACGCCGACGTTTGCGAGCAGCACGCATCTTATCGTTGTGTGTCCTGCGGCGAACTTGTGGGACGGGCTGATGAATCTGTGCCCGTCAGGCGCTGGGAGGGTGTGGCATGCAGCGTCCTCTTAAGATAACGGCACGGGATTTTCAGCTTTCCGCGGCAGTCGAAACGGAAATCCGTGAAAAAGCCGCCGGACTCGAACTTTACTGCGACCGCCTTACCGGATGCGAAGTGATCGTCGAAGCGCCCGTCGGCCATCATCGCCGCGGCGGTCCTTTCAGGGTCCGCGTGGATCTTTCCGTGCCCCGCTCGAAGCTCTCTGTGAGCCGCCAGTCCGAAGAGGATCTGAGCGTCGCGATCCGCGAGACCTTCGATGCTGCCCGCCGGCGCCTCGAAGACTATACGCGCCGGATCCGCCGGGACGTGAAGTCGCGCGTAACGCAACCGATCGGACTGGTTAACAGGCTTTTCGAGGACCACGGATTTCTCGAGGCCCCGGACGGGCGCGAAATTTACTTCCACCGGAACAGCGTCCTGGGCGGACGATTCGATACTCTGACCGTAGGCACGAGGGTGCGTTTCGCGGAAGAGGAAGGTGAGCAAGGTGCGCAAGCCAGTACAGTCGATGTCATCGGACGGCAGCGAAACGGCCGCCAACGTCAAAACTCAGACTTTTGAGCTGCGGCCTCGAGCCCGCGCTCATCCGCGGGCCCTGCCGGGAGAAGCGGCGATCGACGAAATGGACATCTGCAACCGCGTCTACGCAGTCCTCGAACGCGACCGGCGCATCAATCTGCATCGCCATCCGATAAGCGTGAGCGTGGGCGCCGACGGCATCCTGATCCTGGAGGGCGAGGCGGAAAGCGTCGCAGCCAAGAAGCTTGCTCTGCGCATCGCGTGCGCCGCCGCGCCGGAGCTTGCCGGCGCGGCCGATCGCCTGCGCGTAGCGCGTGCCGAGCCGATGAGCGACGGTGAAATCCGCGACCGCGTGCGCGACAGCCTCATCGGCGAAAGCAGTTTTGCCGACTGCGGCCTGCGGGTCCGATGCGACCGCAGCGCAACCGTTACCGTTGCCGAGCCGGCCGGCTATCCCCCGGCCAACATCGAAGTGGTGGTTGACGACGGCGTGGTAACGCTCAGCGGCCGGGTGCCAAGTCTTTCCCACAAACGGCTTGCCGGCGTGCTGACATGGTGGGTGCCGGGAACGCGCGACGTCATAAATGATCTCGAAGTTTGGCCTCCCGAGGAGGATAACGACGACGAGATTACGAGCGCAGTTATCCTGGCGCTGGAAAAGGACCCGCTGGTTGACGCGGACCAGGTTCATGTCCTGACCCGCGATCGCGTGGTGGCGCTGAGCGGAATCGTTGCCGGGGCCAAACAGAAGGAAGCTGCTGAGGACGACGCCTGGTGCGTCTTCGGCGTCGACCAGGTAATGAATCGGCTGGCGGTTCTCCATTGACTTGAGAAACGGCACAGCAGCAATCGTACTGAGACAGCGCGCCGCGGCCAGGAAAAGAAGAAGCAGGGGCAGCCAGCGCGAGAGGAGGAAGTTCTGACGATGTTTCGCGACCGCGCAGACGCGGGGCGCAGACTGGGCGCGATGCTCGGGCGTTACCGCGACGAGCATCCAATTGTGGTAGCGGTACCGCGAGGAGGTGTGCCGGTCGGGTTTGAAGTGGCGCGAGCGCTTGGTGCCCCGTTGGAAATCGTTGTGGTGCGTAAGCTGGGAGCACCGGGCGAACCAGAGTTGGGGATCGGCGCAGTCGCCGACGGCGACCATCCTGAGACCGTGCTCAATCGAGATGTGATACGGCTGGCAGGCGTGCCACGCGCTTACCTCGAGCGCGAGATTGAGCGGCAGCTCGCTGAGATTCAGCGCCGCCAGACGCTCTACCGCCAGGGACGTGAAGCCGCCGGCCTGCGTGACTGCACGGTGATCCTGGTTGACGACGGGATCGCCACCGGCGGATCGATTCGCGCCGCGCTGCGCAGCGTAAGGCGTGCTGGCGCTCGCCGGGTGATCCTGGCGGTTCCAGTGGCACCGCCTGATACGATCGAAGCGCTTCGCGCCGAGGCCGACGAAATCGTATGCGTCTTGACGCCGGAGTATCTTGGCGCCATCGGCGAGTTTTACCTGGACTTCAGCCAGACCGGCGACGCCGAAGTTATCCGGCTTCTGCAAGAAGCCCGTGCCGTTGGCGCCGCAACCGATCGAGTGGAAACCCCGCACGGAGGCGTGTAAGGCCGCCCCAAGAGCAGCCGGTGCTGGGATTTGTGTGTTGATTTCTGTTTCCGCCCATCTTGAATGCACGGGCCTGGCCGGATTTTAATTCCTCAATCATGAAGCAGACGGTGCTCGCTTTGACCGAAATGGCGGCAACGGACGTCACCAGCGCGAGAAAAAAGCCGAAACACCTGCCTGCGAGCAAGACAACATATGCGCCGCTCAGCAGCGTATGGGAAGGCACTGACGGCGAACTGCTGGAGGCAATCTTTCGCTTTTACCCAACTATCGACCCGGAGCCGATTTTAGACTCAACGTACAACACGGGGCGCATCTGGAAGGGCTCTTCGCGCCAGGTCGTTTCGATGGACATCGACCGGGGCTACAAACCGATGATCGTCGGCGACAACCGGAAGATGGCCGGCGTTCCTAACGCAAGTTTCGGCACCGTCGTCTACGACCCGCCTCACGTGGGGCCGCAGGGACGGGATAAAAGCAGGAAAAAGTTCGACGTGGATTTCGGCGCTACCGTCGAATGCGGCAAGGATCACAACTGGAACCTGAGCTATCTTTACCCGCCGTTTTTGAAACAGGCGAAACGGGTTCTAAAGCCCGAAGGGCTGCTACTGGCGAAGATCACCGACATGGTGAACAACCATCGCTCGAAATGGCCCCATTGCGACTTTATCCGCATGGCCGAAGACGCCGGCTTTACCGTCTGCGACTTGATCGTCAAGATTCGCAACGGTCCGATGGTGTCGAGTAAGTGGGAAACCGCCCACCACGCTCGCAAGCGGCACTGCTTCTGGATCGTTTGCCGCAACAACGACAGTTGTGAACGCTAGTCCGCCCTTTTCGGGAACATCCGGTCCCAGCGGGGCTGACCCGGTGCGTTCCAGGGCGGCCTACGACAAAGCACGTTGCCCTCAAACCAGCCGCTATTTCCGGGTTCAAGACTGCCGCTCAATTCCGTATCATGACGGGCGGTGGAAAGGACGGACAGAGCCCTAGTCCAAGGGACCCCGGTTGTTCCTGCCGAGCTTCCGGCGCTCAGCCAGCTTCGGATTGTCGTTGCCGGCGAGCCGATCCTGGACCGCTATCTGTGGGGCGAAGTGTCGCGGATTTCACCGGAGGCGCCGATACCCGTGCTGCGAGCGGTGCGGGAGGAGACGCGGCTGGGCAATTCAGGCTTCGTAATGGGAAACCTGCGAGCAATGGGCGCGCGGGTGAGCGCGCTCGGCACCGTCGGCCGGGATCACAACGGCCGCCGGCTGCGCGCGATGCTGCGAGGGCTGGGCGTGGAGACGCGTTCGCTGCTTGCCGACCCGGACCGCCCGACCATCGTAAAGCATCGGATGCTCGGGTCGGTGCAGTCGGCAAACCGGGCGACGCAGCAGCTTTTGCGGGTCGACGAAGAAGATACCCGTCCCTTATCGGCGGCCCTCGAACGGGCGCTCAAACAACAACTGACGGTTGAGCTCCGCTCCGCCAACGGGCTGCTAATCTCCGACCTTAACAAAGGCCTGCTCACCACCGGCCTGTTGCGCGCGCTCATCAACGGCGCGCGCGCGCGCCGAATCCCGGTCATCGTCGATCCCGCCCTGACCGGTGATTTCTCGATCTATCGCGGTGCGACCGCGATCACCCCGAACCGCTACGAGACGGAACGCGCTTCAGGAATCCGGCTTTCCGGTGCGGAGAGCTGGGCCCGGGCGGCTGACACACTCATCGACAAGCTCGACCTGAAGGCGTGCCTCATAACGCTCGACCGCGAGGGTATGTATTTAGCCGAACGTGGCGGCTTCCGGGCCCATATCGCGACCACGCCGCGCGAAGTCTACGACGTTACGGGCGCCGGCGACGTGGTGCTGGCACTTTTCGGCCTGTTCGTAGCCGCAGGAGCCGGCTTCGGGATGGCTGCGACGCTGGCCAATGTCGGCGCGGGGCTGGAGGTAAGCCGGCGCGGCGCCGACATTATCTCGCGCGAAGATCTGGAGCGGGCGCTGCGTCCACGCCACGACGGCTACCGGCGCAAAATTCTGCCGGTCGATCAACTCAAGGCCGAGCTTGCGCGGGCGCGTGCCGCGGGGCGCCGCATAGCCTTTACTAACGGATGCTTCGATCTGCTGCACGCTGGCCACGTGCAGATCTTGAGTTTTGCCCGCTCGCAGGCCGACCTGCTGGTCGTGGGCCTCAACAGCGATCGCAGTGTTAAGGCGCTCAAGGGAGAGCGGCGCCCGATATACCCGGCGGCCGACCGAGCGCGAATCCTGGCGGCGCTCGAAGACGTCGACTATGTCGTTATTTTCGACGAGACGCGGGCCGAACGGATAATCCGCGCTGTGCGGCCCGACGTCCTGATCAAGGGCGAGGATTGGAGCGGCCAGACGCTCGACGGTCAGAAGTTCGTCGAGTCCTGCGGCGGCCGAGTCGTCCTGGCACCGCTGGTTGCCGGCAAAAGCACCAGCGCCACCATCGAAAGCCTGGCTGGCCCCGCACGCCCGCGCGACCAAGGCCGCACCCGCATTCGTGGCGCGAACAAGGCGAGTGGGCGTTTAACGGACGCTGCCGGGCGCTAGCGTAATGTCCCGTTAATAAGTGTCTAGCGGCCGTTACTGGGATGGGATTCTTCGCTTCGGCAGCCTGTGCTCAGCGACTGTGTTCAAGACTCCCACCATCGCGGCTTTCTTTTGCCGTCCTTCGCGCTTCGCACGTCATTCCGAGCCGCCGCTGCGGCGCCCTGAGCGAAGCGAGAGGGGCCTCTGTAGTGAGGAATCCGCCGAAGGCGGTTTTGCTTCACCCCGCAGCGGGGAATCCTCGCTGCGCTCGGAATGACAGGAAAAATTCACGGGCTCTCAGAATGACAATCGAAACGCGCGCTTCTGTCGTTCTGAGCAAAGCGAAGAATCTCATTCCAGCCAAGCTGGTTCGCCAAGTCATTTGCGGGGCACCGTACTAGCGAGCGCGAGGCCGGGCGCGCGCCTTAAGACGCTGCTTAAGAGCGCCGCGGCCGGCGCGGTAAAGATGGCGGCCGCGCAGCAACACGTCGTCCCACAGGAAGCGGCGGCATCGATAGGCCGGACCGTCAAGCGGCAGAGGCGGGCCTGAGCGCCGGAAGCGGTAGAGCTGAATCCCGTTCCACCAGGCCGGCGAATGGTTGCGCGCGGTGCGCAGGTCGAGCACCAGTTCGAAGCCCGGCACGCAGCGCGCGAACAATCGATTGGCCGCGCGGACATTGCGCTTGTTGGTGTCGTCGATGATCACCAGAGCGTCGTTGGCGAGCGAACCGAGTACGAGTGCCAGCGCTTCGTATTGGTCGGCGAAGGAATGGCCGCCGTCGTAAAAGTAGACGCCGATAGAAGCCGGATGCCACGGGCGAAGGCGCAGGAAGTCGCGGAACTCCATGTCGTGAAAACTCACCTGGCCCGGTGCGGTGCGCCGTGCCAGCGTTGCGCGCAGTTCGTCGGCAGTTGCCCGAAACTGGGAGAAGTTGTCGCAGGCGTAAATCTTCGCTGCCGGGTTCCCCGCGCTGGCGCCTATCAGGCTCGCCCCCTTGTAGCATCCAATCTCGACGTAAACCTCGCCGTCGGAGAGCGCGCCCACGGCGAGATTGAGCAGCCGCAGCTTGTTCTCGGTCGCCATTCCCTCGACCTCGGCGAGAATTCCGGCGAGGCTTCGGTCGGCAGGATAAGGCGCGCGGCTTAACCGGCGCGGATCGTCGAAGCCGGGCCACTCCGCCCGGCATCGGGCAACAAACGCTTCAAAGTTCATCGCGAAACGACGTGCAGGCGGGATGTCCCGCCGCCCGCAGCGAGCCTGCAGGATAATCCGCCAACGCTAGAAAATGAAACCCATTCCCGGACCGCCCATCCCAAAGCCGAATGGGCTGCCGAAGCCGCCGCCAAACGGTCCGCCGAACCCGAACGGGTCCATCATCTGCTGCTGCTGCATCATCATCATTTGTTGTTGCTGCATTTGCGCCTGCTGCTGGTTCTGGAGCATCTGGTTTTGCAGCACCAGGTTCTCGTACTTCTGATAAGCGGCCTGGTTGCCCACGTACAGGCAGTTGCATCCGCTGGGATCTGCGTACCAGTAGTGGGGGTTGCCCTGCTTATCGACGTAGTAGTTGAGTTTGTTAGGCTGCAGGCCTGCAAGCTGTTTCTGGCGCTCGGGGTTGTCGGCAGGAAGTACCTTGAAGCCCGCCGCCGAGAGCATCGTCGCTACTTCCTGCGGCTGGGCTTGCTCCGGAGCTTGGCTGCCAAACGGGTTGCCGAACGTCTGCCCGCCCATGGAACATCCGCCAAGAGCGGCGGCAAGCAGTCCCAGCGCAGCCACCGCGAAAAGACGGCGCGCCTTCACAAACGCTGCTACGAAATTTGCCTTCGCACGCTTAACCATGGGAGCACCAACACTTAAACTTGACCGCCGGATTCGCCCCCCGCCGGAACAGTTGCGGAGACTTGTTTAACGGTCCGACTTCAGCTAGCGACAATATATCACGCCTCCAGGGCGACCACATGTCAGACACAACTCACCAAGGGGATGGCGGCGACGGGGCAAGCTTTGAAGCCGGCGCGGAGTACCAGCGTCCGCATTCCTTCGCGCGGCACCGTGCGCTCCTGGCTCTATGGGTGTTCGCGCCGGCGGCGCTGCTTCTCTATACGCTGGCGCTGAGCTCGGGATGCGGTCCCGGATTCGGAGCCTCTGAAGTCACGGCCACCGTTAGCACCACGTCAACGTCTACGCCCGGCCCGCGGTCGGGCCAGGTCCTCATCGTTGGCGGCGAGAGCGCAAGCGCCAAAGTCCTCTCCAGCGCCGAGCTTTACCAGCCCGCAACCGCCAAGTTCAAAGCGGCCGAGCCGATGGCGACAGCGCGGATGTTCCACACCGCGACGCTGCTGCAAAATGGCAAGGTGCTCATCGCCGGAGGACTCGGAACCGGCTCCAGCGTGCTCGCGTCGGCCGAACTGTACGATCCCTCAACGGGCGCCTTCGCCAAAACCGGCACGATGACAACGCCGCGATACTTTCACACCGCAACGCTGCTGCAGAACGGAAGCGTGCTTATCGCAGGCGGTATCGGCAGCAGCGGCAGTGTCCTCCAGAGCGCCGAACTCTACGATCCTTCTTCCGGTACCTTTGCGGCAACCGGCACGATGGTCAACCCGCGCGCCCTGCATGCCGCTGCCCTGATACCTACAGGTACGCAGTCCGGCGCAGTGCTTCTGTGCGGGGGTATCGCCAACTCGTCGGGAACGCTCATCGATAATACGGCTGAACTGTACGATCCGACGAGCGGGAGCTTCACCGCCGTCGGCAACATGCTCGACAGCCTCTTCGGACTCAAGGCAACTGCCTTCGCGAGCGGCACGCTGGCGGGCAGCGTGCTTGTCGCCGGCGGGCAGGACATTTTCGGCGTGGTCGGCAATCTCGAGCTCTACAACCAGACAACCAGCCTCTTCGGGCTGGCGGGTTTGATGAGCACGAGCCGTATCCAGTTCACGGCAACTCTGTTGCAGACTGGGGCAGTGTTGTACGCAGGCGGGCTTAACGGGTCAGGCACCGTGGTTGCCAGCGCCGACCTCTACACGCCCGGTGTCGGAATCAGCGCGACGGGAGCGATGACCGACTCGCGCCGCTATCATACTGCAACCATGTTCACGAGCGGGACGTTCGCGGGCCAGGTGTTGGTTGCGGGCGGCCAGGACGCCGCATCTGTGGCGAATACGGTTGCCACGGCCGAAATCTACAGCCCAAGCTCCGGCACCTTCGCGGCGACCGGGACCATGACGAGCAGCCGCTTCGGTCATACGGCAACACTCCTCCCATAAAGTAAGGATGCGAAGCTGCCGGACGCATCGATGCCAGGCCGACACCTGCGGCTGGCGTATCGGCCTTTGGTGGCGAAGCGCTATTCGCTGCACACTCTGGCAATGGTTGCGTCTTTCGGCTAACTTATTGAACAGTTCCGGCGGCCATAGGTAGGCATCGCACAAATCTGGCGGACGTCGGGGAGGGGGGAATATGGACGGACGGAGTGGGAGCAGACGCGTGCAGCGGGCGCGTATCGGTGTGGTTGTGGGGTTGGTCGTGGCCATAGTCGGCGCGTCCGGAACCTGGTTGTGCTTGAGTGTGGCACGGGCTGCCGGCCCGTCGAGCTCGACGGTGCTCGTCGCCGGCGGTGCTTATGACCTCAACGATGACGCGACCGCAACTGCGGACCTTTACAACTCCGGGACCGGAACTTTCACTGCAACGGGGTCGATGACCGATCCGCGCGCGTTCCATACGGCGACGCTGCTGAGCACCGGCGAGGTCCTGGTCGCCGGCGGGGTCAACTTCGGGACGTATCTTTCGAGCGCCGAGTTGTACAGTCCCACGGCCGGCACCTTCGCGTTGACGACCGGCGCGATGAGCACAGCGCGCGTCGACCATACGGCGACGTTGCTTGCGAGCGGCAACGAGGTGCTGATTGCGGGCGGGATGAATTCAGGCGGCGCGCTTGACTCGGCCGAGCTCTATGACCCGACGAGCGGAACCTTCACTGCGACCAAAGGCTTGATGACTGACAGCCGCTACGGCCACGTTGCGGCATTGCTTCAAAACGGCGACGTTCTAATCGCAGGCGGAAATGACGGAACCGGCGTGGTCGCCACCGCCGAGCTGTACGACCCGGGAAGCGGAACTTTCACCTCTACCGGCTCGATGAGCTCTGCGCGCAAGTTCGCCACGGCGACCGTCCTTTCGGACGGCACCGTCCTGGTCGTGGGCGGAGTGGACAACAGCGGAAACGTACAGCCGACGGCCGAGCTCTACGACCCGACGACCGGCACTTTCAGCCCGGTTCCCTCGACCATGAGTGACGCGCGTTACGACCAGTCGGCCGTGCTGCTGTCCAACAACACGGTGCTGGTCGCGGGCGGTCTTGGCAGCAACGCCTCGAACGCGTTGGCGAGTGCCGACGTGTACACGCCGCGCAGCCAGAGTTTTTCGCCGACGCGCAATTCGATGAACGAGGCGCGGGCCGAGGCCGCGGCAACGCTCCTTTCCGACGGCAAGGTGCTTATCGCGGGCGGGACCAACGGCTACGCGATGTCCCAGTCAGCCGAAGTTTATAATCCCCGGGGCGAGAAGTTCACGTGCGTGGGGGGTGCGGGGGCAACCGGCGGATGCGCGGCGACCATGAGTTCGAAGCGCTGGGGACCGACCGCGACCCTTCTGCCCTGAGCCGCCACCTCCTCTCCGCGGGACGGTACGCCCAGACGTTCCGTTCATGAGGGATCGCCGGCGTGGGCGCCGCTCCGGACGCTTGCGCGGGCGCCCGTTTGCGCCGGAGTGAGCAGCGGCTCGTCCGGCGCCGGCTCGGGAAGCCCGAGCTTATCGAGCACCGTGCGCTGCCCGATCCGCAGGCCGCGGTCGGCCAATTCGGCGACGATATCGGCGAACATCTTGGAATCCTGGTCGTCGGGCAGGCCGAGCGAAACCTCCGGATAGACGGAACGTGGTCCGAGGTTGAGGTCCACGATGGGCCGGACGAGATCGCGGGCAAGCGTCTCGGCCAGTCGGCGCGCGTCGGAAGCAAGGATGTCGCGGCGCACGGCCTCGTGAACCTGTGCCGCGGCGCGCGACCCGCCGCCTCGCGGAAGCTCGGTGGTAAGCGTCTGCCCCAGGACGGCCTTGGAAACTTGGCGGTCGAGGTAGTCGCAGAGACGCTCATACAGGTCGGCGCCGGCCACCTGATGGGCTTCGGTGAACTCGATCGCCATCGAGTCGGGAATGATCGCCGCCGCGTCGCTGCCAAGATTGGCGACCGCGTTCAGCAGGACCTGTTTGTCGTTTTCGGTCGCGCCCGGACCGTACTTTCCCACCCTGAGCGGCTGGCCGAAAACCTCGGAGTAGGTCACCCAGTCTTTGAGCACGTAATTCTTGAACAGGTAGGCCCAGGCCGCGGCCCGCGCCAGTCCGCCGCGGATTGGAAGCCCCGACTTCGCCTTGGCGACGTGGACCACGAACTTGTAGGGCCAAAGAGGCGCCGTCATCGGCTGAAGCCCAATCCGCGCGGCCGTGCCGAACGGCGCGAAGTGCGACGCTGCGGCCGTCAGACGAGGGCCGGCGCTGATCGTCTCGCCCTCGGAGCGCAGTGTGCGCACCAGCAGCTCCTCGCCGCTGATCCAGTCGAACAGAAACCATCGCGGGTCGCGCCAGACAATCCGGGCCGGACGCCAGGTGCGCCCCTGCGTGTCCCATATGATCTCGCTAGCGGAGAAGCCCTTGCCGACGGCGTCGAGCACGTCGAAGAGAACGCTCTCCATCGCCAGCGCGGCCAGCATCTCGCGCACCAGGTCGGCGGCGCGCAGGTCGTCAGCCGCCGTCGAGGCCGGTTTGACGATAGCGTCAAGCTGGGCGACTGACTGCTTGCGTGTTCCCAGGACGGCCAGGTAGTGGAGGTCCTTCTCCTCCATCTCTTCGGCCAGCTCGAGGTATAGGAAAGGGTCGCCCGCTTCGGCGTCGCGCAGGAGAGCCGTAAGCCGCTCGGGCGTGAGGCCGAAGGAGGGATGCATTACGGAGTAGATATTGCGGATGCCGGCCAGGGTGGGCGCTGCCTGTTCCTCGCGCAGCCGCGCCGTATCGACTTCTCGTCCGTAAGCGTCGTAGAGCTTCATCGTGCTTCGATCCTCTTTGCGGCCGCGACCCTGGCCGCCCTGCTAGCGTGGTGTCCCGAGAATAACCTCAATAAAAAAACCGCCTTACGCAGTGCGTCATCCTGAGAGTTTGTGAATTTTTTGTGTTTAGGGATCGCATTTTAGGCTGGGCGGTGGATG
>JAJYVB010000027.1 GCA_021792265.1 Deltaproteobacteria bacterium
TGGCTGACGGGGTGGGCAGCGGGGTTGCGCCGGGCGTCACCGGCTGGTCATACTCGAGCAGCCGGTTGTTATAGGTGTCGGTTACATACACGTTGCCCACATTGTCCACGGCAACGCCGAACGCCCCGCAGAGCGTGCTGGCGCTGGGCAGCGGCGTGAAAGCCGAACCGTTGCAGGCCGATGTCGTAAAGCGGTCGTTCTGGCCGAAGACCAGGTTCGCGATGGTGTTGGGCGGCGTGCTGGCAAGCGGTGCGTTGTATTCCAGCACTCGATTGTTCTGTTGGCCGTCGGCAACGTAGAGGTTGCCCCACGGATCGGCGATCAGGCCGGTTGGATAGCAGAGCGTGTCGCTGTTGACGCCGCCCACGTCGCATCCGCCGCTGCCGAAGCTGGCCTGGCCGAAGACCAGGTTCGCGGTGGTGTTGGGCGGCGTGCTGGCGAGCGGTGTGTTGTATTCCAGTGCCCGCGAATTTTGGTAATCGACTATGTAAACGTTGCCGGTCGAATCCACTGCAACGCCCGTGGGCAAGCAAAGTGTATCGGCAGCGGGCGTGCCGGACTGGCCATTGCAATACGCGCTCGTCATGTTGCCGTCCTGCCCGAAGACGAGGTCGGCGCTGGTGTCTCCGGCTCCCGCCTCGCCGCTGTTCGGGTTAAGCGGCGTATTGTACTCGAGCACGCGGTTTTTTCCGGAATCGGCCACGTACAGATTGTTTAGACTGTCAACAGCGACGCCCCAAGGCTCAAAAAGGCTGTCGGCGCTTACCGTGCTGCCGCAAAGGTTCATCGTGAACCCTCCACCGCAGGTGCCGAACACCAGATGAGCGGCCAGGCCGGTGCTGGTTCCCGATCCGAACGGATGGTCGTACTCGAGCACGCGGTAGTTGTCGTAGTCGGCGACGTAAAGGTTGCCGCTTGCGTCAACCGCAACTCCCAGCGGGTTGCAGAGCGTGCTCGCGCTGGGGGTCTCCCCCATGCCCTGGTTGCACTGATAGGACACGAAGTCTGTCTGGCCGATCACCAGGTCGGCTGCCTGTCCCGTGGTGAAGGTCGCCGCGTCGCTCCACCCAAGCACGCGGTTGTTACCTGAGTCGGAGACGTACAGATGATTCGGCGTTACGCTGCGGTCGATCGCGACGAAGGAGGGACCTGCCATGCCGGAATTTTTGACGATATCCGGCCCGCCGTGCGTAAAGTCGCCTTGGCCAAGGACAAGGCCCGCGGTCACGTTGCTGAGCGGAGTCGGGTAAATCAACGCGCGGTTGTTGGCCGTGTCGGCAGCGTAAAGATTTCCCGAAGAATCGACCGCGAGCGCAGACGGGCCGCACAGGCTCTCCGCCGAGAGCCCGCCGTTGTTGCACGCGTCAGCGTCGAATGACGGCTGGCCGAAGACTTCGTCGGCAGTAATGTTGGCCGAGGCACCGCTTGTCGGCGCGTTGTACTCAAGGATGCGGTTGTCCTGATAGTCGGCGACGTAGAGGTTGCTGCCAGCATCGAGCGCCACGCCGCCCGGTTCGCAAAGCGACGTGTTCGTCGGTGTGTCACTCGGTCCATAGCAGTTGCTGGTGCTGAAACTGCCTTGGCCAAAGACCGCGTCGGCAGTGGTGTCTGGCGGCGTGGCTCCGCCCACGGCGTTGTACTCAAGAACCCGATTATTGAATACGTCGGCCACAAAAAGGTTGCCGGAAACGTCCAACGTCAGAGCGCCCGGGAAGTAAAGACTGCTGGCGCTGAGGCTCGGATTGTTGGGCGCGTCGGCCGTGAAATCGCCCTCCTGCCCGAAGACTACATCGGCAATAGTATCGCCCGAGCCGCTCACGCTCGTGGCTTGAAGCGGCGTATAGTACTCGAGAACGCGGTTGTTGTTGACGTCTGCGACGTACAGGTTGCCGGCGTTGTCCAGTGCCAACCCTACCGTCTTGGGATTGTGTCCAACGGCTAGACATAGACTATCGGGTCCTACACCATAAACGTCGTTCGGATCGGTGCCGTCATCGCAGCCGCTTGACTGGAAATTCGGCTGCCCAAAGAACATGTTGGCGGACGGAACGACACACGGGAGTGAACCGCAGTTCTTGAACGGCGCGTTATACTCGAGGACCCGGTTGTTGCCGCCATCCGCTACGTACAGGTTGCCTGCAGCATCAACGGCGACTCCCATCGGCTGAGCCAAAGTCGTCCCGCTTATCCCGCCGGTATTCGCCTGCGTCGCAAAGAAGTCGGGCTGTCCTATAACCAAGTCGGCCGGTTCGCCGTCAGTGAGTGCGCTCGCATCGCTCCATCCCAACACCCGGTTGTTGAGCGTATCAGCGAGGTAAACGCGATTGGGAGTTGCACTGTGATCAATTGCCAGAGAGGCGGACTGGTACACGCTGGCAGCGCTCACCATGTTGGGAGCGCTTGCGTCGAAGGCAAGCTGTCCCAGAACCCGGTCAGCGACAGTGTCGCCGGTTGCAGCCAAGAGCGCAGCAACCATTGCGGCAACCACCGCTCCACCTAGCGCTGATATGACAACTAGGATTCGCCCCCGCTTGGGCTGCACGCCTCAAAACCTCCGAGATGGCCTGATTTGCGAAGCCAAGTTTTGATAGCACAGAACATCATAGAGAAACAAGTGTTAAACGAGCGCTGTTAACCCTAATTTTGGCACTTGCTGTTAAAGGGAGGTCATCGTTGCCAGTCTTCGAACTGCTCGCCGGTCTGCATCTGTCGAGCGCTTGGGATTAAGATGGTGCCCAAATCGCCGCACAAAAGGCTGTTGTGTCGAGATCTTGAGCCGCGAAAGGCCGACTCAGCCAAAACGGCCGAAGCCGCCATGGCCAGCGGGAGCCGTGATTCAAGCGCAGCGATCCCGCTTACCCAGCCTGAAGACTCGGCTTAGGCCACAAATCGGTGAGTTGTATCGTCCTGATACGAGGCGGGACTATTCGGGCACCTTGACGCCCGGCGGCGGCATCGGCACTCCCGTCGGCCCCATCGCGGGCATGCTCCTGCGGGTGTAACTGGCAGGAGCCTCGAAGGTGCTCGGCGGCAGATGCTTGACGGCGATCGCCGTCACTACGGTATCGCTGACCACCGGCGGCGACTTGGCGGCCTGCTTTTGCATCGCGGCCGCCTGTGCTGGAGACATTCCGGGTAACGGCGGTGGGCTGGCCCATGTCGTGGAACGGCTGCTGAGGGGCACCCCGGTTGGGGCGTTTTTGGCAGGCTTGATCGCGCTGGCGTTTAGCTTTTCCGACATTGTGCGCTGGAAGGCTACAATCTCGGAGGCGCCGGGCGCGCTCTTGGAGAAGCATCCAACGACTCTGGTTCGATTGCCCATCACGGTGCCCTTTGCCTCGTACTCGTCGCACGTGAAGCCTAGCAACTTACGCGTCTTACCGGTGGGCCGGAAGGTGAGGCCATACAGACTATTGACGGCTGCGGGTGAAATGCCCTCGGAATGGGGCGGAAAAGGCGTCTCGAAATAACTGCGCGTTGCCGGGTCGATCACGAGCGTGATCCCGCGGTCGAGGTCGGTCACGATAGCCGTGCGGCTGGTTACGGTCCTCTGCTTGTTCCCCTGGACCATCATCCGGATCGTTTCAGTTCGCTTCCCCCCAGGGTACTGAGTAGTTTCCCGCTCCGTAATAACGACGCCTGCCGACGCACGCCCGCCAGCAACCAAAAGGCTTGTAAGTCCGAGCGCCGCGGCCATTACCAGCACCGTCAAGTAGGATTTTCCGTGCCTGGTGTTCGCCATTTTTCACTCTTCCTGTGCCTCGGGCGCTCCGAGCAGCACTTGTTCCTCGACTCTTGGCTCGCGCTCGATTTTATCCTCATCGCGCTCGACCAGCATCCGATGGGCGCCGAGGGAACCGAGCCCCAACATCACCCATATCAGTTCTTTAATCCGCCGCAGAAACCCGACTGCGAAACCGACCAACGCCGGGTAGCCCAGCATCGCCATAACCAACGCTTTGCCCCCTTCCTGACTCACCAGCTTGGCAGGGATAAGGAAGGTAGCCCGCTCGATCAGCAGTCCGAGCGCCTCGGTCAAAAGCGCCACGCGCACCGTGGCATGCTGATGGAGCAGGTAGAGCAGCAGGTAAATCTCGACCGGGCCGAGCGCCCAGGCGCACAGGTAGCAAACGCAAGACACGGCCAGGCGGACTCGATGGCGGGCGTAAAGATCGGCCAGCGCCTGGTCAGCGTCGCCGGCTGAGCGCCGGATCTCGTCGCTGCCCGCACGTCCAGAGAAAAGTTTGCCGACCGCCTGCACAGTAAGCGTGAAGGGGCGCTTCTTTTGGAAGAGGAAGAAGCCGAGCGCGAGGCCGATTGCCAGTGCCAATCCTCCGGCCGCCGGCCACAAAAGCGAGTGCAACGGCGCGAGCTTGCCGATCGAGAAGAGCAGCGCGAGCGCTATGAAGCCAATCTGGCCGACCATCTCGGCAAGCGCCGCAGCGATGACCGTCGCCAGCCCCTGCGCCATCGCAAGCTTGCGCCGCACCATCAGCGCCATCACGAACTGGCCGCCCAATTGAGCCGACGGCGTCGTGTAATCAACCGCCTCGCCGGCGATTCGGGCAGCGAAAAGCTCGCGTAGACGAAGATTCTGAGGCAGCCTCTCGATAGTCACCCGCCATCCGAGCGTATTCGCAATCCGGGCCAGCGCCTCAAGGCTGACGGTTAAGGCTAGGCCCCATCCGGCAAGCCGCACGTAGCCGACGAGCTGGGCGAGGCCGAAATAATGTATAAACCAAAGGTAGAAGGCCAGTGCCACCAGGAGCGCTATAGTCTCGACCCTGCGCATCGCGTGGCCCTTCAGCGCCGCCTCGAACGCCTTTGGTCAGACACGTTCGCCGCACCCATCAGACCTTGAACCTGACGTGTATTATATCGCCGTCGTTGATTACGGAGTCTCTGCCTTCCAGCCGGAGCTTTCCGGCCTCTCGCACACGCGCTTCCGAGCGCAGGCGCGCGAAGTCCTCGAAGCTTATCACTTCGGCGCGGATAAAGCCGCGGGCGATGTCGCTATGGATCCGGGCTGCAGCCTCGAGAGCTGTGGCGCCGCGTCGCAGCGGCCAGGCGTGGGCCTCGGGCTCGCCGGCGGTATAGAAGGTGACAAGTCCTAGATGGCGGTAGAGAGCGCGGACAAGGCGCTCGCGGGCAGGCGCTTCGAGCCCGGCGTCGCGCAGGAGCTCCTGATGGCCAGCGGGATCGAGTTCCCACAGTTCGGCCTCGAAGGCGGCAGCCAGCCGAAACGCCTCAAGACCGCGGGCTTGGAGAGCGGCTTCGTCGGTCTCTGCGATTGGGGCCGTTGCACGATCGGCTTCGCAATTGACGACGACGAGAGCCGGTTTTCGCGAGACCAGCGCGAAGCTTGAGAGCTGCGCGAGTTCCTGGGCCGTCATGTCGAGGGTTCGAAGCGGTTTGCCATGTTCCAGCCACGTCATGCAGCGCTGAAGGGTGGCGCGTTCGAATTCGATGGGGCCCTTTTCCTTGCGCAGGCGCTCCACGCGGCGCTCGAGCTGATCGAAGTCGGAGAAGACCAGCTCGCCGTCGAGAGTGGCGGCGGCGTCGGCAAGCGCAGGGCGTTCGCCGCCGAATTCGGCCACGACCATCAGTAGGGCGTCCATGTCGCGGACAAGCGGCAGCAGGGTCGGGTCCAGTGCGGCCTCTGGTTTGTGCTCCTTGGGATTTGCGGCAAAGTCGAAAAGCGTGAGCTCGACGGGGACTTTTTTCTTCGAGCCGTAGACGCTTTCGAGGAAGTCGAGGCGCTCGTCCGCGACCTTGATTTGCCCAAGCTGGGCGCGGTTTCGCGCGTCAGAGAGCCCCGGCGCGGGGGCTATTCCGGTGAGGGCGTGAAAAACGGTCGATTTTCCCGCGCGCCGTGCGCCAATAATGCCGCTCTTCAACTGACTAGCGCTCCAGGAAAGAACTTGGCACACACAAGAAGGACAGGAAAGCGCGGATCGTGGCGGATAAGACAAGATGAGCCGGCACGCCAGGACGCAATTGCTCCACCTATCCGCGAGGCTGGAAGCTAGCCCGGACGCTTGAGCGCTTGCGGCTGAGAAGTAGACGATAGGCTGCGGCAAGGCAGGCCGCGTCCGCGCTTGGCGTGGGCGCAAGCGTCGGCATCACGAGCGGAGGAGCCCAGCCGTTGCCGATCGCGGGACGGCGCAACCCGGCTTAGCTCTTTGCGGGTCAAGCGGACGGTCGTCTCTTTTCGAAGCGGCTTGGGTCGGTTAGGCTTTGGGCGCGTGCGGTTTGGCTGGGGCCACCCTAGCTCAGTTGGTAGAGCAGCTGATTCGTAATCAGCAGGTCGTCGGTTCGAATCCGACGGGTGGCTCCAAAAAAACCAACAAACTCAATTGATTTTTGGTACATTTCGATAGCCGCTCCGTCGAACTGCGCCGATTGTCCGAAAACTGCCCGAATTTGTCAAGCGGCCGTTCAATTGACGCTTCGCAGGCGACCAAGGCGCCGCAGCGTAAGCTCGTGTGCAAATTTCGATGGCATTATGAGAGCGTTGAATTTGGGGTAACAAGGATGGTCACGTTCACGATCGCAAATGACGGGGCTCCACAAAAAAGAAATGGTGGCCGACTATACGTCAGAACTTTCCTTCCTATGAAGAGTTCTGGAAGCGCCACGTGGCGCCGCTGACGTACCGACCTGCGAGCACATACGTTCGGGAGGCCATTGCGGAGGAACTTGCGAGAATGGCAACCGCCAGCTATGCGGTCTTCGTTCACCTCGCTGGGTGCCATCGCGAAATTCAGAGTCAGGAAAGCGAAACCGATGTCGAGTTATTCGCTGGAGATGGCTTGTACGCCTTCTATAGCCGTATCTACTCAGTCCGCGAGGCCGTGTGTCAATTCGTCGATGCGCTCGGAGACGTCCTCGCACAGTACGGTGGACGGACAACCCGCAAGAAAGGCCCAGGCGCATTCAAGAAAGCGGTCGCACTCATTGAATTTTTGCAACCCGGCTTGAAGCGTGCCTTCGAGGACGCGTTCTCCGACGAGGCCCTTGCGATTCGGACGGCACAGGTTCACTTTTGGGGCTTCCCGCTGATTGGCGGTAAGATTCCTACGCCGGAGTTTCTAACGACGTGGCTCAAGAACGGGCTTCGCGAACGGGGGCTTGCAGCGGTCAGCGCTTTCCTGAAAAGAACGGATCGTGATGCGGTCTTCCACGATCCGAAGAATTTCATTGAGCCCATTTCTCAATCCCGCGCAGACTTAGAAGTTTTCGAGACTACGATCGAGCGAGTGTGGCGCGTCGCACTTCGAGAGCTGGAAAAATTAAGCGACGCCGACGGGTATCGCGCTGCCCAACGGGCAGGGACCGGTGACGATCCACCGACCAGAATTTCGCCCGGGGAGAGCTCGTTAACCGCCTCGGCATCGGGGCGAGCGTAGTCCGCAATCGTCTAACGTGGTCTCGAATTCGGAAAAGGGGAAACACTTTCAACTTCGGGCCCGACGAGCGCTGACGCGCACCTTGGAGAACGACTTCGATCTCGAAGTCAAAATACCGATAGGTCAGCCCCCGAAAGATCACACTTTCGACTTGGCGTTCGGTGATAGGAAGTTGGTAGGGGAATGTAAAGCTTTCACGTGGACGGCGTCGTGCAATGCTCCCTCTGCTAAAATATCGACACTGAGAGAGGCCGCTCATTACCTGCAGCAGCTTCCTTCGGGGACGACAGGATTCATCGTTATGCAGCGGCAGTGCCATTCCGTGAAAGGCGAGGCGCTCGCGGACTACTTCTGCCGGCTAAATTCCCATCTTATCGGCACGGTTGCTGTCCTGGAGTTGTCGGATGCCGATGCGCTCCGGGTGGTTTATGGAAGTTTCCCGCCTCTCGTGGAGCCGGGTTTACCCAATTGAGCCTGTCGCTAATTCTTCGTCCAGCTATAGACCATAGCGGTAACGCTGGATTCGCTTGGCCTTAGCGGCCTTGGAAATCGCCCGGCCAATGAGGCGCGAAGCGTCGGCGTTGCGACGCTCCTTCAGAAAGCTCAAGTCTTGCTTGAGGAGCTTGGGATCGAGGAGCCCCGGTTCCGTATCCGCTATGTCGCTTATAGCAGATGCGGAATGAGCGGACTCCTCAATGTTGGAGCTACGGGTGCGTTCGCGGAAGATCCTCAGAACTTCGGGAGTCGTACGAGCCATTGCTTTCAGCGCCGCGTTCGCCGGCGCCTGAACGTACCAGTCCTCGTTGTAGACGGAAAGTCTCATGACAAGGTCCAAGGGGACCCTATCCGGTGCCGAGTGCGCAAGGTCCATACATATCGAGGCAGCGCTAGATCGAACTGAGAAATTTTCATGCTCTGCCATGCGGCTCATCTGGGCATGCGTGATAAGCCAAGGCGCTAGCCGGACGCAACATTCGATCGTGTGTAGCGCTCCCCAAAACCTTTCGTCCTCGTCCGAACAGTCTTGGTAATTCAAAAGGGACTCGAATATTCCGTTACATCCGGAACGGTCCGTCTCTACGATGACCCCTAAGGCCGCCTGCTCAGCCGCTGCCCAATCCCCAAGCGTGACCCCGGCGATGAGCCGATCGACCCTCGGGTCGGAAAAGAACGTTTGAGGAGTTTGCACGCCTTCGTTCTTCGGAGTCTGCCCCTGGGCTGTCGTGCCCCCTTCTTGCTCGATCACCTGATCTGCCACTGCTGCTACGAGTTTTGCGAGGGTCTCTTCCGCTTTATTTGGCCTCATGCCCCTCAATGGCTGGTCCGGCGGGTTGACGGCCTGAAACCGCTGCAGACTCTGAATCCTCAAAAAGGCGCAGGGACCGATGATGACGGGTACGACCTTGCATCTCCGTTTCTCCGCAGCCATCAGAAGCGACGGGAGTTCGACCCTCGTTATGAAGTCGGACGCCAAAAAATCCGCACTAACGAGCAGAATCGCAGTATTCGCTCGCGCGAGCGCGTTCTCGATTTCACGTTTCCAGTCATCGCCGGGTTTGAGGCGCTCATCGGACCAGGGGTCGATCTGATTCATCTGTTCGAAAGGCTTGAGATGAACGCGCAATCGCTTTAACCAGCGCTCGTCCCGATGACTATAAGGGATAAAAACAGTATTAACGGTTCCCACGACTCCCTGCAGGCTCCTCTTGAAAGATGTCCAAGTATGGCTGGTAAGAAAAGCGACGATTGCGTTTTCTTCCGGTGGTTTCCTGCAGCAGACCGATTTTTTCGAGTTGGTGCGCCAGACTATTTGCGTTCGCGAAGGAGAGGCCGGTGATCTTCAGGATGGCCGGGACGGAAACGATTGGCCGGAAATAGAGGCGCTCAAAAAGCTGTAGCGCCTTCCCGGACGCCCGGCCCAGACGGCTTAGGATCAAGTCGCGATGCTCCTCGCGCATCTTGACGATCCGGCGGGCATTCACGGTCGCCTCTTCAGCGACTTGCGCCACTCCCTGTAAGAAGAACTTGAGCCAGCCCTCCCAATCTCCGCGATCACGAACGGCCTGAAGCCGATCGTAGTACTCGGTGCGGTTGAGCTTGAAGAAGTGCGAGAGGTATAGAAGCGGACGCTTCGGGATTTCTCCTTCGCACAGAAGGAAGCTGATCAGCAGACGCCCGACCCTTCCATTTCCGTCCAAGAACGGATGGATGGTTTCGAACTGGGAATGGGCGATCCCGACCTTAATCAGCGCCGGCATCGGATGTTCCTGGTGAAGGAATTTCTCGAAATTGTCGAGCGCTTGCCGCATCTCATGCGGCGGCGGGGGCACGTAACGTGCGTTCGTCAGCGTCGAACCTGGTGGGCCAACCCAGTTCTGCGAATTTCGAAACTCGCCGGGATTACGCTCTGCCCCTCTGACGCTCTGCATCAGCTTCGCGTGTATCTCGCGGATCAGCCGGAGCGATACGGGCAGTTTAGCTAAGCGTTCGAGGCCGTGGTTCATCGCGGCCACGTAGTTGACGACCTCGGCCACATCTTCTGGGTGTCCGGGCTCCGCTGCCTCCGCCTCGAATTCAAGCACGTCGATCAGCGACGCTTGGGTTCCCTCGATCTGGCTCGAAAGCACCGCCTCCCGCCGCACGTACATGAAAACGAACAGATCAGGATTCGGCAGGGTTTCGGTCGAACCGTCCAATCTGCCGACTGCAAGGTCGGCTTTGGAGAGCAGGTTCCACATCTCCTCGTCCAGAGCGATTGGGGGCTCTGGTGGCAAGGGGTTCGGGATGAACGCGCGATAACCCGTCGGCTGGCTGACATAGCGTCCAGCACGAGCGCTGGACGCACGATCAGGCTGTCTGTCCGCCTTCGCGGCCCGTGTCGTTATTTTCGCCACCGAAACTTAAAACCACGGTCGTGAGGCGTTATTATCGAAATTGGCCACTTTTCGATAATATGTACCTGCTGGTTATTGTTGCGGTCAATAAGGCACCGGGAATTTGGTTCCGAAAGAACTCGGGCCTTCGGCCCATCAGCCTTTCCGGTAATCTCCGATCCGAGTCACCTTTGGCTGAACCGGCTGAGCGCCCAGATGTGCCTGCAGGCGCTCGGCAGCTGCGGCGAGGTCCGCCTCGCTCACGATATTGTAGCGATCAAACACGCTCCGGGTCTTGTGACCTGATAAGGCCATCGCCACACGATCCGGTATGCCTGCCCTCACCATGTTTCGAACCGCAGTGCGGCGCAGGTCGTGCACGAGTACCTTGCCCACGCCAGCGCGTTTGCAAGCGGTCGCCCATGCGCGCTTAAAGTCGCCGACAGGTTGACCGTCGAGATGGAACACATACGGGCAGTCCAGCCGGCGATTCGCATTCGCCCGTTCGATGATCTCAAACAGGTTCCCGGACAGCGGTAATAGTCGCCCGTCCTTGTTCTTGCTCACCGACTGGCGCAAGCGAACGACGCGACCGGCAAGGTCTACGTCCCGCCATTCAAGCGCCTTCATCTCGCCGACTCGCCAGCCCGACAAGTACAGGAAGGTGATCGGGTCTCTCAGATACGGCGGCAGATGTTCGTGGAGCGCCACAAAGACGCCATGATCGAGAAAGCCCTCGCGCGCGTTGTTTTCCTCAAGCAGCGGAATATGGGGGGCGTATCGAAGCCGTCCCGATTCAACCCCCAGCTTGAACATCCGCTTCAGGGCAGCAAGCTCGCGGTTGATGCTGGCATTCGCGGCGCCATCCCGTTGTCGATCGGCGACGTACTTCTTGATCTTCTCTGTTGTGATGTCGACCGCTCGCTCCAGCGCGAAGCGAGCTTTCAAGTGCTGGATCGACAGCCGGACCGACCGGATCGATCGCAGCCGGTTGACCTGGTAATCGGTCAAAAGGGCGTCCGCCAGATCCTCGAACGTGACACGCTCCTCGACGGGTCCGATCAACTTGCCGGTCGCCGCCTCGCCGATGCGCTTCTTGAGAAGCTTGAGCGCCTGAGCCTCGTTCGATGAGCGCGAACTTTCGCGACGCTCCTTCCCGCGATAGCAGTAAGCGATCCAATAAATTGAGCCGCGCTTGAAAACGCGGCCCATCCCTCTTAAAGATTTTTGTTCCTTCGCCTTCAACCTGTGCAAACGTCCCCGGCCTTGATCTTCGGTCGCTCGCTGAGCCGCGTCGGGCAGACGAGACTCGGCGCTTTGGCGAGTCGCTCCGCCGCGCGGAACTCACGCTCACACAATAGATCAATGTTTGAAACGCGGTCGTGTCAACGGTACGACTGGCGATTTCTCATCCGAGACGCTTGCGAATGTAATCTTCAATCCCCAGTTCGGAGAAACGCAATAGTCTACCGTGCCGCACTCTGAAGGGGAGCTCACCGTGGTGGCGATAGATCCAATCAGGCTTAACCCGCAGCTTCTCGGCAGCTTCTTGGACATTTAGAAGTCTGTCGGCGCGCCGCTGGCTCAGCCCGTGCCGCTCCATCAGCCGGGCCACCGCCGTCCGCCGTGCCGCAGGCTTCAGCCGTTTTTTCCGAGCAGGTCTTTCAGTGCCGCGTTGTCGAGCATGGCCTCGGCGAGCAGTGTCTTGAGCTGGCGGTTCTCATCCTCCAGCCCCTTGAGCCGCTTAGCATCCGAAACGTCCATGCCGCCGTACTTGGCCTTCCACTCGTAAAAGGTCGCGTCTGAGATCCCGTGACGCCTGCTCAACTCCGGGGCTGCCGCGCCCGCCTCGTGCTCGCGCAAAATACCGATGGTCCGCTCCTCGCTGAACCTGCTCCGCCGCATCTGTCCGTCTCCTTGCAGTGACGGACGCTACCTCAGAACGCGGGGATTTTCGGGGTTCAGGCTACCGCGAATCCGTACGTGCAGGGATGGCGGGAGTGGGACGAGCGTTATGCCGATCTCGTTCTTGGCAAGCGCAACTGGCAAATCGCCGCGGGCCTTGCCTTCCGTTGCCGGCTTTGCGCGGAATCTCGACGGTCTCCAACTGCAGACTTGAACACTTTTTCACGGACGATTGCCATGCGGTCCCATTCGTCCGCAATAAGGACAGGTTCGTGTTCGATGAGACTCGGCTGTGTTTAAGCGGTTTGCTGCGCAAGGAGTATTCTATCTAACGCGGCTCCAGTTTGGCTCACGGTTATAGGACCGCCGAAAATGCTCGTTGCTCGGCGCTGGTTGTTACGCGGGCACCGCAGGGAGAGTGACTTGGCCCCGGAATTTATCCGATTCGCGCGTCCCGCTTGAATGGAAAGCTATGCGGTCGCTCGACCTAGTTTCTGCCGATCCGCGCGTGGTGGTGCGCAATGGAGCAGCCATCGATCCGAGCGGCCGATGCGTCTTGTACCGGATGCGTCGCGCGCAACGCGCGCTCGACAACCCCGCCCTTGAGACCGCTATTGCCGCATCAAATCTGCTCGCGCAGCCGGTTGTCGTCTTTTTTGGGCTGCTCGCACATCGTCCGATGGCGAACCTGCGCCACTATAGCTTCATGCTCGAAGGCCTGGCGGAAACTGCACGCAGGCTGGTGGAGCGGAGAATCGGCTTCGTGTTTCGGATCTGTACGGGTGCGAACTCCAACCGCGAATTCGGGCGATTCTGCACCGAGGTGCGTCCTTCGCTGGTGGTTTGCGACGAAGATCCCACGCGTCGTTACGCGGAATGGATTAGGGAAGCGCTTCTTTATCCGTCGGCACCGCTATGGAGCGTGGATGCGGACGTGATCGTTCCGTCGAAATTGCTCGAAAGGGAGCAGTTTGCGGCTCGCACGATCCGTCCGCGCATACAGAAGCGCCTCAAGGAGTTCCTGAAGCCGGTCGGAAACCGCTCCGTGCGTTTCGCGTGGAAGGATGATCCGGGAGTCAAGCCGCCTGTCGTTTCACCGAAACTCGCAGACCGGCTGCATCTGGACGGCTCGGTAAGTGCCGCCAGCGAGTTCCGTGGCGGCACCGATGCTGCGCTAGCGGCACTGCGTCGATTTATTCGCGACCGTCTAAGCGGTTATGCCAGCGGCCGCAGCCATCCGGAAATCGATGCTACCAGCCAACTCTCGCCGTATCTTCATTTCGGGCAGATTGGACCGCATACCGTGGCGCTCGCGATCCGTGACGCGTCTGCACCGGCCGGTGACCGCGAGGCGTTTCTGGAAGAGATGATTGTAAGGCGCGAGCTTGCCGTTAATTTCGTCCGCTACAATCCACGCTTCAAAACTCTCGCGTGCAGCGAGCCTTGGGCGCGGCGCACCCTCGATGAGCACGCCAGGGACAAGCGCACACATCTCTACACTGAAAGACAACTTGCCAACGCCGAGACCCACGATCCGCTTTGGAACGCTGCACAGCGTCAAATGGCCACTTCCGGATGGATGCACGGATACCTTCGTATGTACTGGGCTAAAAAAATTCTGGAGTGGAGCCCGGCTGCGGACGAGGCATACGATATCTGCGTGAGACTCAACGACCGATACGAACTCGACGGCCGCGATCCCAACGGCTACGCCGGCATCGCGTGGGCGATCGGCGGCAAGCACGACCGCGCATGGGGTCCCGAGCGGTCGGTTTACGGCAAGGTTCGCTACATGTCGTCCGCCAGCAGCTCGCGCAAGTTCGACAGCCGCGCTTACATCGAAAAATGGAGCGCGTGACACCTGCTAAAGCCGCCCACGCCGGCGACGGACCAGTCAAAATCGGTGTCTCGTCATGCCTGCTCGGCGCGGAGGTCCGCTTCGACGGAGGTAGCAAGCGCAACGACTTTCTCGTTGAGACGTTGGGCAGCTTCGTCGAGTTCGTCCCCGTCTGTCCGGAAGTGGAGATTGGCCTTGGCGTTCCGCGTGAAACGCTGCGCCTCGTCCGCGACTATAATGCGCCTGGCGCTGTGAGGCTGGTCGGCAAAAAGACCGGTGTCGACCTCACCGGCAAAATGAACTCATACGCGCAACGCCGCCTTATCGCGCTTGGACGCGACGAACTTTCCGGCTACGTGCTGAAAAGGAACTCACCGAGCTGCGGGATGGAGCGGGTGCGTGTTTATGGCTCCTCCCCAGTGCCCACGCGCGACGGCTCCGGCTTGTTCGCTGCGGCACTGATGCGGCGCTACCCCAGCTTGCCGGTAGAGGAAGAAGGACGCTTGAGCGATCGCCGCCTGCGCGAGAACTTCGTCGAGCGAGTGTTCGCTTATCGGCGCCTGCGCAACTTCTTCTCCTCGCGATGGACCTACGGCGGGCTGGTCCGGTTTCACACCGCGCACAAGCTCGCTCTGATGGCGCATTCGCCCAAAGCCTACGGCGAACTGGGCCGATTCGTCGCCAACTCCCGGCGCTTGGAACGGCACGAGGTGCCCGATCGCTACGAGATCGCGTTTATGGAAGCGCTGAAGAAGCTTGCGACCACGGCCCGTCACGCCAACGTGCTGCATCACATGCTTGGCTACCTTCGGCAGCATCTGGAGCGGGATTCGCGCGACGAACTGATCACGGTAATCGACGACTACCGCCGCGGACTGGTGCCGCTGATAGTGCCGATGGTGCTCTTTCGTCACTACGTGCGAAAGTTTGACATCGCCTATCTGCGCGGACAGGTTTATCTCGAACCGCATCCGAAAGAACTAATGCTCCGCAACCACGTGTGAAGGTGGTCTATTAAGTGACTAATTCGCCGTCGGTGGTGAGATTGCGGTATTGCTTCTGGCACGGCGAATGCTTTTGGTCCGCCCAATGTATTGCTACCGGCTTTGTAGCCTATCAACACGCCGCGGTCTGGTGGCTCAACCGCTGGGCCGAAGTCCGGTTGGCCATGAAGGCGGCAGCGCGGAAATCAGGCGCTGACAGTGGTGCCGCGATAGTAGTGCTGCAGGATTTCCCTGTAAGTCTTGCCCTCGGTTGCCATGACTGCGGCGCCAATCTGACACAGTCCGACACCGTGTCCCCATCCGGCTCCTCTCAAGACAAAGCGGTGAGGCCCTCTGTCTACGACAAATGCAGAGCTGTAAAGATGCGCGCGCGATAGGGCGCGGCGGATTTCCAGTTCTTTGCCGATGATGACGTAGTCGCGTTCTCCGGTGACCTTCAGCCGATATATTCGGCCTGAAGGTCGGCGAGCGAGCGCCTGCACGCCGCGAATCGGGCCAAGGTCCACGGCAAGCCTGGATCTGATTAAGTCAGCGAGTTCTTCGGGTGTGTACGCAACCTGCCAGCGGTAAAAGTTGTGGGTCTCCCGGTCGAATCCCTGCAGGACGCGGCTGAGAAGCTCCGAGTCGTCCGTATTGCAGTAAGCCGGCGGACTTGAGCGTATCCATGTCTCTGGTTTGCAAGGGCTCGGCGGCGCTGGACCGTCGTAGACGGATTCAAGGTAGGGAACATTTTCATCTTCCCAGGCGGTCGCATAGCGCTCGGTTATTCCGCCGCAAGACTTGGAAAACCGTGCGTCGCATACAGCGCCGTCGTAACGGAGGAACTCGCCGGCTGTCGCGCGGACCGCTTCGGCCGCCGCCGGAGAAAACGCTTTCGTGATGCCCTGATAGCGCTGGCAGTGGTCGTCCGCACACACGTCGAAGTCTCGATGCGCCTCGCGGCCGTACCAGCGAAGGATTTCGCGAGAATTGGTGCGTTCGCTCCGCTTCAGCCCGGAGCGGGAGGGGTTTGCTTTCGGGAACCACAGCCAACTGCGCGAAATCACCGCGTGGGCTTTCAGCAGTTCGAGAGGACAGGACGCGCTCATCTCGGACGAAATCACGCTCTTTACGTACTCATCGAGCGCGACATCATTGATCGCCGTGAGCCCGGCTTCTCGCCTCACGAGGCGAAAAGCCCCGCGGAATACCTCGCGCTCGGCACGTTCCCAGTGAAATCCGATTCCGATCGTAACGTCGTCCAGCGCAAAGGAGCACGATGCCGGGTCGGACGGAGTAAGTGCAACCTCAGAAGTAAATCTGTGGCGCCCTGAAGTGTACGGCCTGCCGGAGGTATCCGTGAACCGGCCTGTCAATTCGACTTCGACGGCGGGCCGTTTTTCGACGAGCCCTACTGAAACGTTCAACGCTCGCTCTCCAGCCTCGCGGCGACTTCGTTAAACTGGCGGTCGGGCAAGGTGACCTCGCGAAAAATTGCCTTAATGGTTTCACCGGTGATTTTGTCGAAATCCTGTGTCAGCGGCACAACGAATATTCCGCACAAATCAATGGCGGCCGGACTAACCGTCAGTTCTCCCGTGTAAAAGACCTGCGGCCGATGTTTTCCGCGCGGAAACAGATACGTTAACCACTCCCCGCTCTCGCAAAACACAGCAATATTGATTAACGGCTCTGCCCGTTGGCTGGTTGCCGCGGCGAGCAAGTCGAGGGCGCGAGCGATGCGATCGGCCAGGGCTGATTGGTCCCGCCCGCGGAAGAAAAACACGTTCCTTCCATAGTCGGGTACGGCGACACCGTCCAGTCCGGCCGTGTCTTTCCCAATCGGAAACAATCTCCGCGAACCTGCCTGAAAGTGCAGGTGATCCGGCGCGGATGCCCCGCATTCCGGACCGTTATAGACCACGAAATATTCGGGCAGGGCTGCGGCGAGGTCAAGCATGCTTTTGAACTGGTTTCCGATGCACTGCAGCCTGTGTTCTCTGTGAACGATCGTTAAATGGCGATCGACGATTGGAAATGGATTGCAGTAGATCGCGAAGTTTTCATCGATCTGCACGCCCTCCTCCTCGGGCGGCAGATTTTTCTCACAGAGGAAGCAGGGTCGCTTTGCGACCGACTCACGGTCGACCCGTGCCGCTGTGCTGCCGATGCGGTGGGGAATGTGGCGGACGAAGACATCGAACCAATCGATCCGCACGCGCCGAGTCTTCGCTCGTGCGAGACCCTCGACGCCTTTCGCGAGCTGCGGCCATGCGCTCACCTGGCGCGCAAAGAGTTCCTCTATTCGGTGAATCATCTCCGCATTCGCGCCTGAATCTCGATAGTTCGGAGCCAGTCCTTGTACAGGTCGTAGCGATTTACTGCCTCAAGAGGCAGCGCACTGTCGCTATTGCCCTCCCAACGGCGGCAGAGATAGAGGGATTCGTAGATACGGGCAATCTCGTAGTCGCGGCCGATTCGCAACGCTACTGCGTAATCCTCGCCATAGCTTACATTCGGAAATCCGATACGGCGCAGAATCGACGTATCGAATGCGCGCGGCGCACCGAGTCCGTTCACCCGAAGCGCATTGTTTCTCCCGTTATCCCGGCTCCATTCCCGGTGGTCTATTAGACCCGGCGGAATTTCCTTCAAGGAAAAATCCACCATCGTGTAAGAGCCTATGACCATCGCATAAGGTCCGGCTTGAAGTTCTTCGACGGTCCGGCGGAGAACGCCGTCGTTGATGTAGAGGTCGTCGGAATCGAGCTGAACAACGTATTGTCCGCAATCCGCGGAGTAGATCGCCTCGTTCCAACATCCGCCGATTCCCAGGTCCCGGCGTTTTGGAACGATGTGTTTCAAGTGTGAATCGCCCATATTACGCAGGATTTCTGTCGTCCGATCCGTCGAATGGTTATCCACTACGAGCACATTGAATTCAAAATCGGTGCGCTGGGCGAGCGCGCTTTGCACAGCGTCGAGAATTGTCCGTTCGCGATTGCGAACGGGTATTACCACGCTCGCCTTGAGCGGAAACGCTTCTGCCGGAGGGGGAACCTTGTCAAAGTGCGGCGGCAACCAGGCGCCGATACGCTTGAGATGCGCCGTGGCAATGCGTTCCATCTCCATTTGGTAATCGCGATTGCGCGGATCGACATAGTCGAATTGCTTTGAACCGGCTGGCTGCGTTTCGGTCGTCGAAGCGCTGTAGAGCGGTTCGGGAATGCGCACGATGGGGTGTTTTTCTGAGATCCGTAATCGCAGGTCGTATAACCCTCCCCATTCCCATGTGCTGTCGAGTGCTGCCTGGCGCGCGGCCGGGACCGAGACGGCAACTACCGGACCGAAATTGAAGCTGTCGCGGATGCTCCCGCGTTGGTAGTCGATGCGAGGGTGGCCCACAGCGTCGGCATAAGCCCAGCCGGCGCCCATTTCGCGCACAATTTGGGCCATTCGATCGAACAGGCGCGGCGCCGGCGCGATGTTAAAAGACTGATCGTCGCCGAAAAAGAGGACGTCCGAATTGGCAGCGCCGAGGAATCGTTGCACATCCTCGGACGAGCAGTTGTTTAGATCAACGAGGTTCACGTTGCCTCGCGGGAAGAAAGAGGTGTCCAGGGCAGTGGGAAAATGGTGGTAAGCAGGTGCATCTGCGCGGACGAGGTGGGCAAGCCCCCCGGGGTGTTTGCGTCAGACTCGCCATCGAGTCGCTTGGCGCCGACCGTGCGGAGAGGGAAGAGGTTTCGGCTGACTGATAAACGCGCCATCTCAGGGCAAATTATCGGGATGTTGAGCGCACTTGGCAATTTCACCCCCCTTTTTGTCGGGGATGGGTTTGAAGGGCGGCCTATGTCGGTGTTCGACTGAAATTCGCGTCCTCCAGGGAGCCTCCGTTCGCCGTGCTGCACGGATTGGCTCGAAAGGCTAAAGGATGCTTCAGTCGTTGGGTTAAGGATGCGCTCGGGGGAAGGGGGCTAGCTTGGTTCTTGAACGGCGCGGTCTCGGTAGCGGAGCGTTCCTCGACGAGGAACGCCCCGCTTGGCGCCTGACGTAACTATTTCGCCAACGAGCCGGTCATGGTGAAAGAGGTAGTCTCGGTACCAAAGCCGGTAGTTGGGTTGGCAAAGGCAAACACGCCGCCGCCGGAAGCGCCCGCGAAGCGGCCTGTTCCTCCCGTCACTGCATATCCGAAAAACCACTCCTCCTCAGTGCCAAAGCCATCGAGGCCTTGCAGCTCAAAGGTGATTGTGTCGCCATTTTTCGCAGTGAATTTCGCGGTGCCGCCACCCGGCTGAAGGCCGCCGCCGTTCGTCCCTGTGTCTAGTGTCGTGCCAGTGTTGTTGTTGACGGCACCGGTGAGGGTACCCGCACCAATTCCAGTGCCTTTGAACGGCGCCGTAAAGCTCGTGCAATTGCTGCCACTTAAACCACTGCAGGGGCCAGGCGTTGCCCCAACTGTTCCGGTACCGAACCCCGAAAACGCTTTCGCCGTGGGATGTGACACCACCTCCGGCTCTATCAATGGTGTTCTACCGTTTTGTTCCTGAGCGCCTGCTGGAGCAGCAAGCAAAAGGACAGTCGCACACAAAAACAAAGCGATTTTCACAGTGTCCTTGAATTCGCGAAACACTCCTGAAGTTCCCATCTCCGGTCCTCCCTAAGCAGATTTTGTCACAATGTAAGCAAGCAATTCCGCATTAACTTAAGCGGCATTTCTGTTTCCATCTTTGACGTCAGGGAGCTTATATTCGAACATCGCCGCAGAGCAAGGGCGTGAGCCTTTATTCCGTGCAGCCCTTAGCCTGCGTACGCAGCAGCCGGTTATCGGATTATATCGTCGCGGCCGGGGTGGACTTCCCGCTTAAGCCCGTCGGCGGTCGATTTTTGGAGACCTTTTGGCGCCTCCGAGCCTGTTTTTCGGATGATTTCAAAAGCCACCGCTGCCCTCGGCTATCCCGCCGGCACGCGTAACGCCGCTATCTTGCCTGGCATGGTTTCTTGCGGCCGCACGACGATGACGCCAGCCATCCGGTTTGCCTTGAGAAAGCCGTTCAGGTCCTCCTCCACGACAGAACCCTGACTGCGCGACGCATGCCGCATAAGGACACTCTTGCCGTCGCGCGCGATGATTCCGGCATGAAAGACATCAAGATTCCTGCGTGTGGACGCGAAAAAAAGAAGGTCGCCGCTCCGTAGGTGCGCCTCGAGGCGTGGCACTGCCGGCTTTGGGACGCATTTCACGCGAATCCGCTGTGGCGCGAGTCCGGGTACGACGGCCAGAACACGTTCCCTGCTGGTTATCGGGACGGTGGGAATTGAAACCGGCCTGATGACGCCTTGGCGCACGTTGTTGCGAATC
>JAJYVB010000274.1 GCA_021792265.1 Deltaproteobacteria bacterium
GTTTGGCGGGGCGTTGGAAGGACTGAAGGTCGCCTTCGTCGGCGACGGTTTCAACCTGGCCCAAAGCTGGGTCGAGGCGGCCGCCAAGCTCGGCTTTGAACTGAGGCTTGCCGTGCCCGGGGGCCACGAGCCCCAGCCGCACTTCCTCCAAGTGCTCTCACACCTGAGCAAGGGCGGACTATTCGATGATCCGGTGCGCGCAGTTACTGGCGCCGACGTGGTATATACCGACACCTGGACTTCGATGGGACAGGAGAAAGAGGCGGCACAGCGGCGGCGCGACTTCAAGGGCTTTCAGGTCAATCGCGAGCTTATGTCCCATGCCCAGCCGCAAGCCGTCGTCATGCATTGCCTGCCTGCCCATCGAGGCGAAGAGATTACCGACGACGTGCTGGACGGACCCCAATCGGTGGTCCTCGATCAGGCTGAAAACCGCCTGCACGCGCAAAAGGCCGTGATGCTCTGGCTGCTCAAGCCAGAGGTGCTCGATCAGACCGCCGGAACCGATCAACCGGACCGGCCCCAGAGGTAGATGAACGATGGCGGCAGCATCGGTGCGCAAGATAGTGCTTGCTTACTCAGGAGGGCTCGACACATCCGTCATCCTGCACTGGCTCAAGGAACGTTTCGACGCCGAGGTTGTAGCCTACTGTGCCGACATAGGACAGGAGGAGGAGACCGCAGGGCTGAAGGAGAAGGCGCTGGCAACCGGCGCAAGCGGGCTTCATCTGGCCGATATGCGCGAGCAGTTTGCCCGGGAGTTCGTCTTTCCCATGCTGCGGGCCAACGCAGTGTACGAAGGTTACTACCTGCTTGGCACCGCGATCGCCCGCCCCGCGATTGCGCGCGGCCAGGCAGAGCTTGCGCGGCAGGTCGGCGCCGATGCGGTCGCGCACGGCGCAACCGGCAAAGGCAACGACCAGGTGCGCTTCGAGCTGGCGTATGCGCGCCTGGCGCCGGAGTTACGGGTGATCGCTCCGTGGCGCCTGGCCGAATGGCCGTTCAAAGGGCGTGCCGACATGATCTCCTACGCTAACCAGAAGCGTATCCCGGTCACCGCAACCGCCGAGAAGCCTTACTCGATGGACCGCAACCTGGTGCATATTAGTTACGAGGGCGGCATCCTCGAGGACCCATGGCGCGAACCTTACGCGGATATGTTCCTGCTAACCACAGCGCCCGAAAAAGCGCCCGATACGCCAGAGTACGTCGAGGTTGAGTACGAGCACGGCGATCCGGTCGCCATCAACGGCGAGCGCCTGTCGCCCGCAGCCCTCATCGCGCGCGCCAATGCCATTGGCGGCCGCCACGGCGTGGGCCGGGTCGACCTGGTCGAGAACCGCTACGTCGGAATCAAGTCGCGTGGGGTGTACGAGAGCCCCGGCGTGACTCTGCTCAGCCACGCCCATCGAGCCGTTGAACAACTGACGCTGGACCGCGAGACGATGCATCTGCGCGACTCGCTCATCGCCCCTTACTCCGAGATGATTTACTACGGCCACTGGTTTGCGCCCGAGCGCGAGGCGTTGCAGGCCCTCGTCGACAGGACGCAGGAGCGCGTAAGCGGCGTGGCGCGCCTGAAGCTCTTCAAGGGCGGCGTCTGGATTGTTGGACGGCGTTCGCCAAACGCTCTTTACGACCCGCGGCTCGCCAGCTTTGAGGAAGAGGGCGGTTTTCGCCAGGCCGACGCCGACGGCTTTATCCGGCTCTCGGCGCTGCGGCTGCGGGCGCTCGCAGCACTGGAAGGACGGCGCAGCTAGGCGCGGAAGCGAGGCCAGGAGAACGCAGCCGCCTTGGGCAAAGTCATACAACTGAAAGCTCCGCGACCCGTCTCCAAAACGCGAGCGCCGCGCTGTCCTCATTGCCCCCATCGGATGGACGTACACGGGGTCCATCCCAACGGCGTGATCACCTGCGCGGCTCGCGGATGTCCGTGCCAGACCCGGCCGCCCAGGTGAGCAAACGCCGGAACAAAGTCCGGGCTGCAGTAACTCGGCCGCAAAACCTGATTCGCGGCCGCTTCGCCCGCCCACGACTTCCCGAAGTCGAGTCCTTTACCGCTTCGCTGCCGTTCGATCGCCGTCTCTACCGGCAAGATATCCGGGGCTCGATAGCACACGCTCGGATGCTGGCCAGAGTGGGCATAATATCGGGCGCCGAAGCGAAACGTATCGAGACCGGCCTGCGCTCAATTGAACGCGAGATCGAAAGCGGGCGGTTTGCCTTCGACCTTGCGGACGAGGACATCCACCTGGCGATCGAGCGGCGACTGAGCGCGAAAATCGGGGCGGCGGCCAGGAAACTGCACTCCGCGCGCTCGCGAAACGATCAGGTAGCACTCGATCTGCGGCTCTATCTGTGCGACGAGATTGAAGCGATCGTCGGGCTTATCGGGGCTCTCTCTGGCGCGCTGCTTTCCGTCGCCCGCCGTCATGTCGAGACGGTGATGCCCGGTTACACGCATCTGCAACGGGCCCAACCGGTTTCGCTGGCACATCATGTGCTGGCCTATGCCGAAATGCTCGCGCGCGATCGCGAGCGCTTCTCCCAGGCGCTCGAGCGCGCCCGGGTCATGCCGCTGGGTGCCGGCGCGCTTGCCGCCACGACCCTGCCCATCGATCGGCGAGCTGTTGCCCGCGAGCTCGGGTTCAGCCGGCTTTGCGAAAACAGCATGGACGCCGTGGCCGACCGCGACTTCGTGCTCGATTTCCTTGCCGCCGCGGCAACGCTTGCCGTCCATCTGTCGCGCATGAGCGAGGAGATTGTGCTGTGGTCGGGCGCCGAGTTCGGCTTCATCGAGCTGCCCGACGAGTTCTCGACCGGCAGTTCGATGATGCCGCAGAAGAAAAATCCCGATTTGGCCGAACTCATCCGGGGCAAGAGCGGAAGGATTATCGGCGATCTGGTGGCGATGCTCACGGTGCTGAAGGGTCTGCCGCTCGCCTACAACTCCGACCTGCAGGAGGACAAGGAGCGGGTGTTCGACGCGGTCGACACGCTCAAGCCGGCAGTCAGTCTTATGGCGAAATTGTGGCCGCGGCTGCATTTTCAGACCGGCGCGATGCGCCGCGCGGCCGGCGGTTTTGCGCTCGCAACCGACCTTGCCGAATACCTTGTGAAGCGCGGTGTTGAGTTTCGCCGTGCGCACGAAATCGTCGCGGCAATTGTGCGCGAGGCGGCGGCGAAAGGACGGTCGCTTGAAGAGCTGACTCTGAGCGATCTGCGCCGCTACTCAGAGGCCTTCGGCCCTGAAGCACAAGGTCTTCTGGACCCGGCAAACTCGCTTCGTAACCGACGGGTCATAGGCGGTCCCGCGCCTGCAACCGTCAGGCGCCGATTGGCGCGGCTCGTACGCGAATGAGCATGCACGGCGGGAAAAACGGACCGCTGGCAGCGCCGCTGTTCGTAGCGCTCGGCCTCGCGTTGAGCGCGTTCGGATGCGGCGTCAAGAGCATGCCGGTGGCTCCCGAACTCGTCCGTCCGCAGCAGATTCTGGATCTTCACGCTCAACAGGTGCGCGGCGGCGTCCAGCTTAGCTGGTCGAGGCCGCGCCGCTACGTAAGCGGCAAACAACTGAGCGACCTCGGCGGTTTCATAATCCTGCGCGCCACCGGCTTCGGTCCGATGAAGCAGTTGGCCGAGGTGCCGGTCACCGATCAGGAGCGTTTCCGCGTCCAATCAAATTTCGCCCTGTTGGACACCCAGGTCGAACCGGATCGCTTCTACCGCTACCAGGTGATATCGCGAACGCTCGACGACTACCAAAGCCTGCCTTCCAACGAGGCCAGCGTCGCGATCCTGAAGCTCAGAAAGCCGGCTGCCCGGGCGCCGGGTGCGCCTGCCAAGCGCTCTGCCGCAGCCGCTCCCGGCGCCGGAGCGTCAGGGCCTGCCGCGATGCCCAGTCCGGGCGCGGTTGCGAACCCGGCGCTTCCTGCTGGTAGCGGGCGCTGAGGCAGGGATACGGGAGTGGGTTTATTCCCCACCTTGCGCTGTGATAAAAACGAGGCTGCTGCCGGTTCTGAAAACGTGCTTTTCCTCCTTATCGTCCGATGAATTATTTCAAGTTCAAGGACAACCAGCTTTGCGCCGAGGATGTCGCGCTCGGCCAAATCGCCGAGCGCTTCGGCACCCCGACCTACGTTTACAGCGCCCGCACGCTTAAGCGCCATTTCCGGGTAATGCGGGAAGCTTTTGC
>JAJYVB010000275.1 GCA_021792265.1 Deltaproteobacteria bacterium
AACTCGCCGCCGCTCCATCCGACCGCCTTGACCCCGAGCCGCCTGGCGGGTGCGAGCACCAGGTCGCGAATCTCGTCGAACTTGAGTTCGCGGCTCCGCATCGCCTTTACCCAGGCAGAATCGTTGCTTCCCGTCATGCATCCTGGGCAGTGCAGATTGCAAAGACGCGTCGTTTCCAGGTACAAAGCGGGAAAATTTAGCTCCATTTAGTGGCCCCCTGCGAACGGTTTCATTTGAGGCGTGCCAAAGGCATGCCAAAAAAAATGCTTTACCTTGCGGTCAGCGTCAAGAGTTGATGGCTCTGTCGGCGTCAAAAGTGTCTTTTTAGGACGCACCGCGGACTCCGAGAGGGTGTCCAGCCCGGCTCTTGAACCGGCGAGCGCGTGCCTCAAGGAATTATTACAGTTGTCATCGGTCGCTGCCGGATTCTTAGTGGTCGATAAGTCAGAGGAAGCTGTTCAATCGCTGGCTTAGAAACAGTGGTCTTTGTGGGCTCCAAGCGCATGTTGGACCTCTCGATTCGTATTCGTATAAGCTCCGAAATTAATCAATCGGAGGCCTCGCAACCCGGTTGTATCCATCGGAGCCATTGGGGGCGTTTCCTTTTGCGTCAACCTGGGCGCTGTTGTAGGCTGGCCGCCTTAGGAATTAGGTCGTCGCAGTAAAAGAAGGCCGAGGTTGACACGCTTTTTCTTGGAGAGCGGGTCGAGTTGAGCAGGGTGTGCGATGGCATATGTGTTGCTTTAGGAATAAGTCAGAAGTGACATAGGCCATTGGTGACATGCTCTCTTTCGCCATACTCGAACTGCTCCATCGCAAGCCGCTCAGCGGATATGACCTGAGAAAGCGGTTCAGCGGGTCGATCACGTTCTTCTGGAAGGCTGGCCACAGCCAGATCTACCCCGAGCTCAAGCGAATGGAGCGCGAGCATCTTGTGGTGAGCCGTCGCGTGACCCATCCCTATCGTCCGGCAAAAAAAGTTTACGCGATCACGCCCGAAGGGGAAGAGGCTCTGCGGCAGTGGCTTGGCGAGGCGCCTGCGCTTCAGCCAATCAAGGACGAGATGCTGCTCAAGTGCTTCGCGTTCCATCTGCTGGAGCCTGAGCAGGCCGACCAGCAGCTCGCTCATCATGCGGAGCTGCACGAACGACGGCTGAACCACTTTCTGGAGACCCGGCGCTGGCTGACGGAACGCCACGGGCCGCTGCCGACCACCCGCGATCCGATAGTTTTCTGGAACGCGATGACGCTGGAGCGGGTGATCGAATTTGAGCGCAGTTATGTAGAGTGGTGCCGGAGTGCTTTGACTTTGCATCGTGAATTTCTCGCCCGCATGACCAACGGGCAGGCCGGAGCGGATGCAGGCGTGGGCGAGCAGGCATGACGAGTTCTAAGGAGGACCGAAGGTGACACGGAACAACGTAAAAACGAACTTCCTGGACGGGCTTGCCGAGCGGCCGCTTGGGGAGATGCTTCTGGGATGCCGTGAGCTGCTCGAAGACGACACCTATCCGACGATCAAGCGCTGGCGCGAAGCGGGCGGAAAAGTGGTGGGCCACTTCCAGGTTTATTTTCCCGAAGAGATCGCGCATGCGGCGGGAGTCCTCCCGGTCAAGATCCACGGCTTTCCGGGCGAGCGGCGCGAGGCGGATTCGCACTTCGGCTCCTACCTATGCTCGATCCTGCGCAGCTCGCTCGAGCTGGCTCTCAGCAAGCGGATCGAGCTTGACATGTTCGTGAGCCATCCGATCTGCGACGCGGCGCGCAACCTGGCAGCCATCTGGAGCCGCAATTTCAACTACCCCTGTCATATCCTGTACCTGCCGCAGAATGCCAATTCGGCGCACGCGGCCGAGTATCTGCGCGCCGAGTATGCGCGAATCGGCCGCGAGATCGAGTCGATCGGCGGGCGCCCGATAACCGACCAGGCGCTGCGCGAGTCGTTAGCGGTCTTCAATGAGAACCGCAAGCTCCTGCGCGAACTTTACGAGATTAAGCGCGAGACGCCATGGCTGGTCTCGGTGGACGAGGCTTACGTGCTGACCGCCGTGGGCTGCCTGGTCCCGCGCGAGGAGCATAACCATCTGCTCGCACGGGCCATCGAGTTGCTGCGCGGCCGCGACGCCAAGAAGCAGGACAAGCTGCGCGTGGTTTTCGAGGGCGGTTTCTGCGAGCAGCCGCCGCTTGACCTGCTCGGACTTCTGGGGCGTGCCTGTTACGTGGTTGACGATGATCTGTTGATCGGGCTGCGCTGGATATTGAAGGACGTGCCGGCCAGCGGCGACCCGCTCTTCAACCTGGCGCAGGCTTACTTGGAAAGCTCCAGCTACAGCCCGGTGCAGCACGATTTGCGCAAGCCCAAGGAGAAGATGCTGCTGGAGCGCATTCGCGAAGCGCGCGGCGAAGCGGCGATCGTTATGGCGGCCAAGATGTGCGAGCCGGGGTTGGACGAGCAGGTCGCATACTCCAAGGCGCTCGACGAGGCGCAGATCCCGTATATCGTTGGTGAGTTTGAGGAGACCATGAACACCTTCGACACCCTGGAGACACAGCTCGAAACCTTTGTCGAAAACATCATGTTCGACTAAACCGGGCTTGGAAAAGGGCTCGTATACGGAGTTACGGAGTTACGGAGTTACGGAGTAACAATATGACAACCGAGACTGCTGGTTCCGAGATTCTGGGGCGCGGGGCGCGCGATGGCGCGCGGCTGTTCCGCGAGTGGTATTTGGATCTGTCCAAGGCGCCGGAACGGGGTGAGAAGACCGCCTACGTTTTCGTGATGGGCAGCCTGGCCGAGTTCCTGCGCTCCTTCGGCTTCAACGTTTCCTTCCCGGAGATTAACGCGCTCCAGACCGCGGTCCGCAAGGTCGAAATGGACTTCCTAAACCCGGCCGAGGAGTACGGCTACTCGCCGGACATCTGTGCCTACGTGCGGGTCGGCGTTGGTATCCAGCTGCGCAACGAGGACCATCCGATGGGACGAGTCCCCAAGCCGGACCTCGGGATTGCGACCAACGCCTGCAACACGTACATCAAGTGGGCCGAGATTTGGGAGCGCTTCTATAATACGCCGGTGTTCACGCTGGACGTTCCGGGCAGGCGTGCCGTTGACCGCCTTCCGGACCCGGGCGACTCGGATTTCGAGAGCGATCGCCGCTACGTCGAGGCTCAGCTTCGCGAACTGATTCCGTTGTGCGAGAAAATTACCGGAACCAAGTTCGACATCGACCGGCTGCGCGAAACGCTTGGCGAAACCAATCGGATGAACGCCGCCTGGCGGCGCGTGCTCGAGCTCAACGCCAGCACTCCGGCGGTTTACAACGCGGTTGGCGAAGGCACCATCTACCTGGGCGTAGTCAACGCCTTGCGCGGCGACGTCAAGGGCACGCGCTATTTCGAGGAACTGGCCGAAGAGCTGAGCTACAAGGCGGCAAACGGGATCGGGGGCATAGAGCAGGAAAAGCATCGCCTGATCTTCGTCGGTGTGCCGTGCTATCCGATTTTCCGCCGCTTCAACGAGATGTTTACGGGCCATGGCGGAGTCTTTGTCGGCTCGACCTACCTGTGGTTCGCCTCGGGTGGCTTCCAGGCCCAGTACATGTACGACCTGAAGAACCCGATTGAGAGCCTGGCCGAGGGGCTGCTCCTTCAGGTGGGCCGGGGCATGAGCGACATGTTCTTCGTCCATACGCCCATCCTTGAGATGGTCAAGCGGCTGCATGCCGACGGGGTCGTTTTCCATCCCATCAAGAGCTGCCGGACAGTCTCGAGTGGCCTGGCCGACGGGCGCCGGCTGATTAATGAGCTAAGCGGGATCTCGTCGCTCTATATCGAGTCCGACCTGGTCGATCGGCGAGTGGTCTCCGAGGCTCAGATGAAAAACCGGGTTGACGCCTTCTTCGAGGCGCTCGACGCGCGCAAGTTGCGCGGTGAAGCTGCTCACAAGGCTGCCTAGCGGAGGAGAGAGGATGCGCCGCGGCGGCGCGCGGTACGATGCCCACAACGACGCGATTTTGGAGGTAAATGACAATGGCTTATGCGGCCGGTGTTGACGTAGGTTCGACACAAACCAAGGCGATTCTGGTCGATGAAAAGGGACAGATCGTTGGGCGTGCCCTGATCGACACGGGTGCCAACGTTACTTTGGCAGCAGAGAACGCTTTTATGAAAACCCTGGCAGAAGCCGGGG
>JAJYVB010000276.1 GCA_021792265.1 Deltaproteobacteria bacterium
CTGCAGGCGCTCGCTGCCGAAGTTGATGGGGCCACCGATGGCGATGCCGGGGAAGGTTGACGCAACCGCCATGTTCCAGGTGGTTAGATTGACCCAGCGAAAACCGTAGAGGTCTTCCTCCCAGGCGGTGATGGGCTGCGGTTGAACGCCGATAATCAGGGTGTCGTCTTTGAGGGCGTCGATGCCCTGGAAAGGATGGCCGCCCTGAATATAGCCATACTTGATCCGATAACCGTAGTTGCCGTCGAGGCTGCTGCCGATGGCTCCCGTGCGGCCGAATTTGTCGTTGGCCGAGCCAATCATCCGGTAGATGTTGGGCGTTACGCGAAGCGTCCAGTCGGGGGTGGGGAAGAAAAAGAAGTTCAGGTAGGCGCGGGTCAGGTCGAAGGAATTGTAAAGATTGTTGCCGGGTCCGGGCCAGTTTTCCTGGGTCAGGAACTGGGGACCGTAGCCGGTGTGAGTGAAGAACGCGTAATCCCCGTAGACCAGCGCGCCGACGCGGAAACGGTTGCGGAAGTTATCGATGTAGTCGCGCCAGGCGGGACGAATTTCCTGCATCTGCGCAACCAGTTGGGCGTTGGAGCTCTGAAGCTGCTGGATCTGCTCCTGGCTTTTGCGCAGTTGCGGCTCCGCCTGTGTCTGGACCTGCTCTTCTACCGCCTTCTGCAGATCGCCAGTGCTTATTCCGGCAGCGGGCAACGCTACGCGGACCCGTCCCCGACCGGGTTTGATAAATAGCTGTCCGGTTCTTGGATCGGCCCAAAGCGTTAACGATTTCGAAGGGGCCGTGGCAGTGCTCTGCGCAAATACCGATTGCGCAGGCGCAGCTATCATCAGCCCAAACGTGGCGCCCGTAAGGGCAACAGCTAAGAGTGCGTAGAGGCAGTAGCGTTGCATTTAATTCTCCGCTTTGTCCCGGAAGAGATAACCGCGAATGATGCCAGTCGAGCCTCAGTTCGGCTTTTGCGTCCTTTTTCGCGCCCGGGCTTCACGGAGTTGGGTTAGCTTGTAGGCCGAGTAAACCTTGCCGTTGCATGCGTAAAGCGTGGGCGTGCTTACCGTTATGTTGGTGCAATCCTGCACGTTCGGCGGGGGGTCAGACGTCGTACCGGCCGTGGAATTCTTGCTCCTGGCAGGGCCGGAGTTGGTTGACGCCCCTGCTTGAGCGCAAACGCTGCCCGCCAACAGCAAGGCCGCCGCCAGCGCCGCCAACTTTCCTGAGAACTGCAGCCTTTCCATAAAGTCTCCTCCGCTGGGACACGGGTTTGCCCGTATCCGCCTTCTAGGTAGTCCCGTAATGTTGCGCTCCTATTAAGCGAACGTGATCGCGGGTTGAATTAGCGGCTCGCGGACGCCCACGGCGTGCAGGATTTGGCCGGCCGGCGGCGCCTTGGGGCTGCACCGCCTATCGAGATAAGCTTGGCCTAGCTGGGACCTTGACGATGGACACGGCATTGCCAGCCGCATCAGATAAGGCCGCGATGGCGCCCGATGAAAGCGGCCGGGGCGAAGACCGCGCACAGCATCCCGCTGCGAGCCGCCTGGTCGAGCTTCTGGGCAAGCGGCTTCGGCGCTTTGCGGCACTGCTCATGAAGGTGCTCGCAACCGAGGACGCGGCGGCGGTCCATGACCTCAGGGTGTACAGCCGCCGCTCGCAGCAAGTCCTTGCGGTGCTGTTTTCCAAGCCGCGCTCGCGACGGGTTACGGCCGTGATGCGTGCCTTGCGCGCCACGCGGAGGGCAACCGGACAGTGGCGCAGCCTCGACGTCGCGCTGGAGCGGCTTTCGCGCCGGATGCGCCGCGTCAAAAATCCGGAGGAACGCCGCGCCTGGCTCCTGGTCAAGGAAGCGCTGGCCAGGAAGCGCGAAATCCGGATAAAGCGCGCACGCCGAGCGATATCAAAACTACGGGTTGTAGCCCGGATACGCGACGCCGACCGCCTGGCAAGAGAAATGGCCCGGCAGGGTGCGCAGGGTGTCGAGCCGATGACGCCGCTCGGACCTTCGATCGCGTCGGCCTGGCAGCAGTGGACCGAGGCCCTGGATAATGCGCAGCGAGCGCCCGATCCGGCAACGGTTCACGCCCTGCGCATCGCGACCAAACGCCTGCGCTATCGGCTGGAGGTCGCCGCTGACCTCGGGCAACCCGGCGCTTCAGCGGTCGTATCCTGGCTTAAATCGGCGCAGAACGCGCTCGGCAATTTCCACGACCGCCACGAACTTCGGATGATGGCGGCCGACGCCCTGGCTCGTCCGCAACTGTTGCTGTCCGAGCCTAAAGCCGCAAGCGCGCTGCTGTTGAAGCTCGCCCGCGATCATCAGGCCGCCGCCCGCAACGCAGCGCGCCTGGTAGGTTCAATCGCCGAGGCTCAAGGGCGGGCGCGGGTCGAAAGCTGGGTGGCAGGCTACTGCCCGCCCGCCTCAGCCGCTCCGCAACCAGTGGCAAGCGAAGCTGAATAACCGGCGCACGTGACCGCGCTGCGCATGAAACGGCGCTTCGGGATGCCGCGACGCCGGCTGCCCGCGACGGCCGGCATCGCGGCGCAGGCACTATTTCAAGTTGGCGTTGACGAAATCCCAGTTTACAAGGTTCCAAAATGCCTCCACGTACTTGGCCCGCGCGTTACGGTAGTCGATGTAATAGGCATGCTCCCACACGTCGCAGGTAAGCAGAGGCTTGGTGCCATGAGCGATGGGCGTATCGGCGTCGTGGGTTGACTCGACAGCAAGCGAACCGTCAGCCCGGCGCACCAGCCAAGCCCATCCGCTGCCGAAGTGGCCGACGGCTGCCTCGGTGAACTTCTGCTTGAAACTGGCAAAGTCGTTGAAAGCCTTTCTTATCGCTTCCGCAGCCGGTCCCTTGGGCTCGCCGCCGGCCCGCGGCGCCATCGAGTTCCAGTAAAAGCTGTGGTTGAAATGCTGAGCAGCCTGGTTGAAGAGCGCTCCAGGCCCAGCGCCGCCGATTATCGCCTCCAGCTTGGCGTCGGCCCATTTGGTGCCGGCAATCAACTCGTTGAGCCGGTTAACGTAAGCGGCGTGATGCTTGCCATGATGGAACTCCAAAGTTTCTTGCGACAGATGGGGCTTGAGCGCGTCTATCGCGTAAGGAAGCGAAGGCAAAGTGAATGCCATGGGACCAAAGCTCCTTTCTTGAAATGTTCCTGTTAATTTCCTCGGGTCGAAGCGCCCATCGTCGAACCGATGTCGAGCGAGAGGGCGCACTGAAATCACTACGCCGGCCAGGGAACCAAAAATTTTGTAGCACCGCTCTCGCCGGGCTTCAACCCGGCGTACCGCTCCCTCACTGTAATCCCTCCCTGAGGGAGAGAGCTACGGGTGGGAAGCCGGTTTTTTCGCAGGGTGTTGAGCGCTAAGTCCTCAGAAATGTCCAAATCTCCAGTTTCTCGACACCCGCTAATGTGGCGTCCTCCAAACAATTTGACGAACCATTTTGGCTGGCATGAGATTCTTCGCTGCGCCCGGAATGACAGCAGCGCGCGTTTCTATTGTCACTCTGACCGCAGGCTGCCCAAGCGAAGAATCCCGTGCCAGTAACGGCCGCCATGAACTTATCGGCGGGACATCACACTAGACGCGGCGCCAGGCGCTTCCTTCGTGGCCGAAATGAAAAACCTGGGGATGCAGAATTTCTCCCAGGATTTCCAGGGATTCCACCAGCCGCGGCCCTGGACGATTGAAGAACTGGCTGCCGTCGGCAACGAAGGTTCGCCGCTCGCGTACCGCCCTCAGCGAAGCCCATTCGGAGCGGCCGGCGAGCTGGCGCAACTCGTCAAGCGTTCGTTCGATACCCAAGCCGCACGGCGCCGCCAATATGACGTCAGGATCGGCACCGAGAAGCTCGTCAAAGCCAAACCGCGGTGAACGCTCCCCAGCGTTTCCGAACAGGTTTTGCCCGCCTCCCATCTCGACCAGCTCCGGCATCCAGTTGGCAGCCGCCATCAGGGGCTCCGTCCACTCGATACAGGCCACCGTCGGACGCTCGGCGAGGCTCCCCGCCTTTTGCGCAACAGTAACCATCCGTGCCTTAAGCTTTGCGACAAGCTCGCGGCCGCGCTCGGGGACTCCCAACGCCGCGGCTACCCGTTCCATGTCGGACCATACGTCGGCGAGCCGCGAAGGCGCGAGCACGACCAGTAACGGCGGGCTCTCGCTC
>JAJYVB010000277.1 GCA_021792265.1 Deltaproteobacteria bacterium
CGGGCCAGACTTCGAGCGGCACCGCTCGCAGCACCATGCGCTCGCCATAGCCCGCCGTTACTCCGTCTGCCGCCAACGCGGCCGTATCACCGCCGCGCCCCGTCATCCCGCCGTGCCGTGGCCGCCGTGGCGGAGCGCGTAAACAAAAAACGGGCCGCCGCAAAGCGCCGTGATCGCGCCCACGGGCAGCTCCGCCGGAGCAATCGCAACCCGTGCGACGAGGTCTGCCACAACCATAAAGGCCGCTCCCGCGATCATCGAAGCAGGCAGCAGCAGCCTATGGTCTGAGCCGAGAACGACGCGCAGCACATGCGGAACGAGCAGGCCGACAAACGAGATAATCCCGCTCACCGAGACCGCCGCACCCACCATCACCGAGGTCGCCAGAAAAATCGTTCGTCGCAGGCGGTCGACGCTTACCCCAAGCTCAGCCGCTGCTTCGTCCCCGAGACTCATCAGGTTCAGGTCCCGCGCCGCCGCCATCAGCACGCCGAAGCCGGCCAGTCCAAACGCACCCACAACCAGCAGTTGCCGGTAGCTCGAAGCCGCGAGGCTTCCCATGAGCCAGAAAAGGATACTGTGGGCGTAGTAAAAGTTGACGACACTGTTCACCAGCATGATGGCGGCGCCGAAGAACGCGTTTAGGATTACCCCAATCAGCAACAGAGTGAACGGTTCCAGAACGCCGTGGACCTGGCTTAGCCGATAGACGACCACCGTCGCCGCAAGCGCGGCTGTGAAAGCTGTAAGCGGAACCAGTTCGGCGAGAAAAGGGCTCTTGTAAAACAGGATCATCGCGCCGATCGCTCCCAGCGCGCCGCCACCCGAAATGCCCAGTATCCCGCCCTCGGCAAGCGGGTTGCGCACCAGCGCCTGGAGCGCCACACCGACCGTTGCCAGCACCGCTCCGACCACCGCGCCCATCAGCACGCGCGGCAGACGCACGGAAAATAGGATGGCGTGGTCGGCGCTTGCGGGTGCGGAAAAGGCGGCATACAGGTTGACATGAACGCTGCCGCAGGCTGCCGCAAGAAGAAGTCCGCCGAACAGGAGAACCAGCAGGACGGCCAGGCTCACGGCAATCTTAGCAGGCGTCAGATGGGCTCCGGCGAGCGCTTCGGCGTCGAACCGCGAACCGGTAGCGGCAACATCCGGAACTTGTTGCCCCACAGTGTCGGCTGGCGGCTTCGAGGCCAAGGGCCTAATCATGACGCGCATCTTCTGTTGCACCGGCGCGGCCTGAAGGCTCGCTGCAATGTTCTTCTATCGATGCTTCCTCACGGGGCCTGTCGGCGAAAGCGTGCGGATGGATGCGCGCCGCTAGTATCGCCAGCGAGCGCCAGATACGCGGTCCGGGATGGAGTATCGGATCTTGCGGGTAGCCATAGACCCGGTGGTTGCGCACCGCCGGGATTTGCCCGAAGCGCGTCCAGAACCCCGACGGTTGGGCGCTCTCGTTGCCCATTTGTCCATCCAGGATTACCGCGGGCTTCATCGCCACGATGTATTCGATGCTCAGTCGCGGCCACGACTGCGAGGCGCCGTCGGCGATATTTCGCGCCCTGGCGAGTGTGAGCAACTCGTCCAGGAAAGTACCGCGTCCTACCGCGACCATCGGCTGATGCCCCACCACCATCAGGACCGGAACCCGTGAGACTCCCTTGAGTCGCGCACGAATTGCGTCAATACGGCATCGCAGCTCGCGGAGCAAGTTCCGGGCTTTGCGCGCACGGCCCGCCGCCGCACCGACCTGGGCAATCGAGCGTTCGATACCGGCAATCGAGCCATCTTTCACGACCAGTGTGCGATAGCCCATCTCCCGCAGCGAGTCGATCTCGGGGGCGTCGGACGAAAGGCTGGTTGCAACGACCAGGCTCGGGCGAAGCGCGACGATTTCTTCGAGGTTGGGCGTGAGGAACGAGCCCACGCGCGGCAGCCTGCGAGCAGCGGGTGGGTAGTCGCAGTAATCGGAGACCCCAACCACCTCCGGGCCGGCGCCGATCGCGAACAGTGTCTCCGTCACTGCGGGCGCCAACGATACAATTCGCGTAGCAGGCGACGATTCGTCCGGGACGGCTGCGGTGACCGTCCGGCAGCTCGTGCTTCCCAGCGCGATTGCGACCAGTGCCGCTAACACCGCCATCGCCTTATTCGCAGCCCATCTCACGCCGGAGAGCCTATCCCATGGCGTTTGGTTCATTAAGCCTGACCGCCGCTACGGCTATACGTCAGCCGTCAATTCGTGACGATTGGCCGGCGCCTTCGAGTGTAGCCGCCCTCAGGTCTACCGTCGTTGCATCGCTTGCCGCTGCTCGGTTAGCCTTTGCAGGCAAAAGCAGCGAGGGCCAAAAGCTGTGCTCAAGATTGCCGTTTGCATCAAGCAGATTCCGCTTGTCGAGGATGCGAACTTCGACCCGGTGACCAAGACTATCCGCCGCGACGGCGAGGCCGTGATCAGCGCCTTTGATCTGCGAGCAATTGCCGTCGCGGTAGAGCTCAAACAGCGCCTGGAAGCCGAGACGGTTGCGGTGACGATGGGCCCGCCGCAGGCCAGGGCCGCGCTGGTCGACGCTCTTGCGATGGGGCTCGACCGTGCCGTTCATCTGGAAGATCGGGCCTTCGCCGGCGCCGACACGCTGGCAACCGCACGAGCCCTCGCCCTGTATCTGAAGCGCGAGGGCTTCGACCTGGTGCTCACGGGCAAATATTCGCTCGATGCCGAAACGGGACAGGTGGGTCCCGAGGTCGCCGAGCTTATGGGCATTCCGCAGGTGACGGGGGTACGCAAGCTCGAACTGTCGGACGGGACGATTCGCGCGGAGCGCGAAAGCGATGAAGGGTTCGACGAGGTTGAATGCCGGATGCCTGCGTTGGTCACTTGTGCCGAACGACTTGCACAGCCGATTCGTCTGCGGCCTGAGGCGAAAGAGGCTGGACGGCTGAAACCTGTCGTGACGTTGCGAGCAACCGACCTGGATCCCGACCCGGCTAAATTCGGCTTTGCCGGTTCGCCGACCTGGGTCCAGGAAATCCGCCTTCTAGAGAATCCCAAGACCCGATGCCGCTTCATCGACGGCTCCGACCCCGTCCGCGCCGCACAGGAGGTTCTCGAAGAGCTGGACCGGATGGGCGCCCTTGAGCCCAGAGCCCTTGCGCGACGCCTCGTGTCCGACCGTATCCGGACGCCGGTTCGCGGTCGCGACCTCTGGGTCGTGTGCGAAACGACGCTCGCCGGAGCCATAACGCGCGGTACGCTCGAGTTGCTTTCGCGCGGCGACGAACTCGCAACACGCCTGGGCGGCGCGCTGTTCGCCGTCGGTTTTCCCGGATCGATCTCCCGCCATGCCCGCCTGCTTGCCGGCTACGGAGCCGACCGGATCGTCGCCATCGACCATCCGGCCCTGGAACCATACACGCCCGAGGTGGCCGCGGCCGCCATCGCGTCGTTGATAACCGAGCGCACTCCCTGGGGCGTGCTGCTGGGCGCAACTGAGCGCGGCCGTGACTTCGGCCCGCGCCTCGCCGCTCGTTTGGGACTCGGCCTTACCGGCGACGCTATCGGAATAGACCTCGATACCGCGGGGCGGATGGTTGCGCTGAAGCCCGCTTTCGGCGGCAACGTCGTCGCACCAATCATGTCGAAGACTTTTCCGCAGATGGCGACGGTGCGGCCGGGGATTCTGGAACTGGCCGAGCCGCTGGCTACGCGCCAGGCCGAAGTCGAAACGGTTCAGCCAGTTCTGGGACCGGCGCTTAGCCGTCTCGTCGGCTCGCATTCGCTGCTCGATTCGTCGCTGGTGGCGCTGGAGGGCGCTGAAATTGTAGTCGGGGTTGGGTCGGGAGTCGGAGGACCCGAAGGCGTCGGACAGGCCAAGACGCTCGCTCGGGTACTCTCGGCCGCTATGTGTGCGACGCGGCGGGTGACGGATGCCGGCTGGATGCCGCGGCAGCTCCAGGTGGGGCTGACCGGTAAGGCGATTGACCCGCGCCTGTACTTTGCGCTCGCGATCCGCGGTGTGCCTAACCATGTGGTCGGAATCAAGCGCGCGCAGTTCGTGGTCGCGATAAACAACGACGAGCGCGCGGCTATCTTTGAACGTGCCGACCTCGGGATTGTTGCCGACTGGGCAAAGATCGTACCGGCATTGGCAGACGCTTTCAGG
>JAJYVB010000028.1 GCA_021792265.1 Deltaproteobacteria bacterium
GGCAATCATCGGCCTCGGAACGACTGCCCCGCCCATCTGGATACGCCGCAGGTGGGACAGCCGCTTGCCGGTTGTGCGCAGGTACTCCAGCATCGAGACCCACACGGTCGGCACGGCCGCCGAGAAAGTTACCGCTTCGCTTTCCATCAACTCGTAGAGCGAAGCGCCGTCGACCTTGACGCCGGGAAGGACAAGCTTCGCCCCGACCATGGCGCAGGCGTAAGGAATCCCCCAGGCGTTTACGTGGAACATCGGAACGGCCGGCAGCACCGTGTCGCGGGCGGAAAAGCAGCAGTTGTCGGCGAGACTGGCGGCTAGCGCATGGAGAAGGGTCGAGCGATGGGTGTACAGCACCCCCTTGGGAACGCCGGTTGTGCCCGACGTGTAGCAGAGCGCGCACGCCGTGTTCTCATCCAATCTCGGCCAGGTGAAGCGCGCGGGCTTGCCGGCCAGCAGCGTCTCGTAGCACAGCGCCCGGGGCAGGCGCGTGCTCGGCATGTGCGCCGCGTCGGTCATGATTACGTACGCCTCGACGCTCGGCAGCCTGGGTGCCAAGCTTTCCAGCAGGGGGACGAACGTCAAATCGACGAAGATCAACCGGTCTTCGGCATGGTTGACGATATAAGCGACCTGTTCGGCGGCAAGGCGCGGGTTTATCGTGTGACAGACGGCGCCGATTCCTGAGATCGCAAAATACAACTCGAAGTGCCGGTAACCGTTCCACGCGATCGTCCCCACCCGGTCGCCGATCCGGATGCCAAGGTCCGCGAGCACGTGCGCGAGCTGCTGGATGCGGGCATGAGAGTCACGATATCCATAGCGATGAAGGGGGCCTTCGACGGTCCGCGAGACGATTTCAGCTTCGCCGTGGTTGAGCGCCGCGTACTCAATCAGCGAGCTGATTGAGAGCTGCGTATCCATCATAAGGCCGCGCATTGTCCCGCCTCCGTCGAGGTTTCAGACTCGAGTCCCAATGAGCAGTGTTGCCGGCGCGGGTCAATCGACCCAGAAGTTACGGGCCAGGTTGCGGCGCTTCTGTTGCAGATCGTTCTTGGCCGCAAACGCTTTCAGACCTTGCCCCTTGTCGGCGTCGGGCACCTCCCAGAAACCGTTGATGGCTCCGACGAGCGCCCCCGAGATCGCCTCGAACCCTTGCGCCGTATAAAGATCGCACTCGACGCCCTTGTTGATGATGAATTTTAGCTGTCGCAGGCCCTGCTGATGCTTGCTGGCGAGAACCGCGAGGAGCTTGCGCACTTCCGCGTCGAGCTGATCGTTGGGTACAACCCGGTTCCAAAGGTTGAGCTCGAGCGCCCGGCGAGCCGGATGGAGCGCGCCCAGCATATTGATTTCCTTGGTCATGCGGCGCCCGATTAGCCGCGCCATCCGGGTCGTGCCGCCCCAGCCCGGCGTCAGTCCCCAATCGACCTCAGGCATTCCCCAGCGGGCGCGCTCGGTCGCGATCACGAAGTCGCACGCCATCGTGATCTCCAGGCCGCCGCCGACCGCGTAACCGTCAACCGCGCAGATCGTTATCTTGTCGAGTTCTTCGAGCACATTGGCCATCGACTGGTAAAGCCGGGCGCGGCGCATGAAGTCGTTAGCGTTCCCCCAGCCCAGCATCTCGGTCAAATCGTCGCCGGCGCAGAAATTGCCGCCCGCTCCTGTGATGACCAGCGCATGGAGCTGCGTTGAATCGCGAACGTGGACGAACACGCGGAAAAGTTCATCCGACATTTTCATGCTGAGCGCGTTGACCTTCTCCGGCCGGTTGAGCGTAAGCCATCCAACCCGGCCCTCCTCCCGGTACTTCAGGAACTCATAGTCATGCATGGAATTCTCCTGCCGCGTTGCGATCTGTTTCCCCCGCCTGCGCAGTTTACTTCCAGCAGGCGAGATGGAACAAACGCGCGGCGCGTCTGCCGCCAAAGCAAAAGCCGGCGTTAAGCCGGCTTTTGAAGGCCGCGGCAAGCTTTGCTGCGGCGCGCCTGGGCCCCTGCTCGGGGCGGGTCACTCGACACCGTGCGGATCAGGTCACTGCAGTTCGCCGCTGCCCTGTGTAACGATATCCCAGACCGGATTGGGAGTGGACTGTGTGGTCGTTGGACTTGACGTCACGGAAGTAGGGAGCGCTGCCGAACCAACGGTGCCATCGCCCGACGTCCCGATCGTAAGCAAATGATGTGAAATCAGACCGACCAGGTTCAGGTCCACCGATATCGCCGTCGATGCGCAGTAGGGACCCGCTCCAGCTCCGCCGGTGTTGAATTTGCCCGGAGTCAGCGTCAACGTTCCGGTCGCGGCAAAGGTCGATGGGCCTTTTGACGCAACCGTGTAAGTTCCCTTAGTGCTTCCGCCATCCGGCGTGCCGTAGGCACTGGCCGGACAGGTCACGCCGGCGAGTGCGACATTGACGGAACTGTCGGCGGTGATGTTGCCGTTGCCGTCGAAGACCAGAACGCCGCTCAGTCCCGCTTCGGTAAGTATCGGCATCGGCTCGTCTGGGCCAGGCGAGAAGGTGGCGGCATCGGTCGGCGTGACTAGAGCCGTTCCGGAGGTGCTGAACGCATAACTTCCCTTGAGCATTTTGTTCAAGGACGCCGGCGGTTTGGAACGCGCCAGTGCCGGACCTCCCGAGACCAGCGCCAATAACAAAACCGCAGCCAAGCTTTTTTCCATGGCATGCCTCCCTTTTGGACTGACTTAGCTTATTTTTAGCAAGAGTTGCTAAAAAGTGCAAATGGAGCATCTTCGCCCAACATGAGCTCCAACAGTGCGCTTCCGGCTCCCCGAGTACACTCGGGGGATACCAGCCCCTTGGCCTGTACGTAAGCCTGACGCATGTATCGTGATAAGCTCGCGCCCGATCGCACCGGAAAAAGAGAAGCGGTATTGGACAAAACTGCCATCATGCCTGCGCTGCCTCGCGAATGCTTTGACAAGCCGGCAACAGTGGAGTTTTTCGACAGACAGTTTCAGCGAAAACCCGGCCCGCAATGCCCGCGAAGCGCAGAGACCGGCGTATACAGGATGGCAAATCCGTGGTGACACGCGTTAGCCAAACGAGAGGCTCGCGCCAGTGGCTCCGCAGCCCCACAATTACAGTAGCATGCGGGCTACTTCTTGCCGTCGGCATCGTTTTTGCTGCGGTGACGGTGCTTCTCTCAACCGTCGCCTCCTGGCTTCCGTTCGCGGGCCCATTGCTGTTCGAAGGCATGCGAATACAACAATCGGGTTTCGATAGCGACGTCCTCGGGTGGCTCAACTTATCCGTCGCACTCGTCCTTGAGGCGGGGATTTACCTGGGGACGGCCTATTACTTTAAAGGGCGGAGGTCCACGGAGAGCGCCTGAGCAGGGGAAGGGCGCCGCGGACCGTGGCAGGCGCTATGCCGCGCGCACGGGTAGAGCAGGATGCTCGCGCTCCCAAACGCTCAGGTCTCTGAAGCCTGCCCTCGGCCGGCTTCCGGTACGTGGGAGCCGCAGCCAGGCGGCGCGCTGCGGCCCGGTGCTTTCTGCCCCAGAAGCCCCCGGTCAGCCCGGCTTCACCATCAGCTCGGGCCGCACGATACGGTCGAAATCTTCACCCTTGAGGAACCCCAGCTCGAGGCATGCCTCGCGCAGCGTGATGTCCTTCTCGTGCGCATGCTTGGCGACCTTGGCGGCCTTGTCGTAGCCGATCCCGGGGCTGAGCGCCGTCACCAGCATCAGCGACCGCTCGACTAACTGGCGGATACGCTCGCGGTCGGGCTCGATTCCGTCCACGCAATACTTGGTGAACGCAGCCGCAGCGTCAGCCAGCAGCGTTATGGAATGAAGCAGGTTGTGGATGATGATCGGTTTGAAAACGTTGAGCTCGAAGTTGCCCTGCGATCCGGCCATGGCGATCGCGGTGTCGTTGCCGATGACCTGCACGCAAACCATCGTCATCGCTTCCGACTGGGTAGGGTTGACCTTGCCCGGCATGATGGAGGAACCGGGTTCGTTCTCCGGCAGCCGAAGCTCGCCCAGGCCGCATCGTGGTCCCGACCCCATCCAGCGGATGTCGTTGGCAATTTTCATGAGCGAGCAGGCAAGCGTACGCAGGGCGCCGCTGGCAGCGACCAGGGCGTCATGGGCCGCGAGCGCCGCGAACTTGTTAGGCGCCGAGCGGAACGGCAGTCCGGTCAGGGCGGCGATCTTCGCCGCGGCGCGCTCGGCGAACTCTGGATGGGTGTTGAGCCCGGTGCCAACTGCGGTGCCGCCGATGGCCAGCTCGTAGATGCCGGGCATGGCGGCCTCGATGCGGGCTAGGCCGGCGTCGATTTGCGCAACGTAGCCCGAGAACTCCTGGCCGAGCGTCAGCGGAACGGCGTCCATCAGATGGGTGCGGCCAATCTTGATGATGTCATCGAACGCGGCCGCCTTGCGCGCCAGCGCCTCGCGCAAGCCCTTAAGCGCGGGCCGCAGCCGGCCGGTCAGCTCTTCAGCGGCCGCGATGTGCATCGCGGTCGGGAAGGTGTCGTTCGAGGACTGCGACATGTTGACGTGGTCGTTGGGATGGACGGGCTGCTTGCTCCCCATCCGGCCGCCGGCCAGCTCGATGGCGCGGTTCGAGATGACCTCGTTGGCGTTCATATTGGTCTGGGTGCCGCTTCCGGTCTGCCAGACGCGAAGCGGGAAGTGACCGTCGAGATGGCCGGCGATCACCTCGTCGGCGGCCCGGACGATAAGACCCGCCCGTTCGGAGTCGAGTTTGCCAAGCTCCAGGTTGACCTGGGCGGCGGCTTTTTTAAGGGTGCCGACGGCGCGGATGACCGCGCGCGGCATGACGTCATGTCCGATCGCGAAATGGATGAGCGATCGTTGGGTCTGGGCGCCCCAGTAGCGGTCGGCCGGAACCTCGATGGGCCCCATGCTGTCGGTTTCGGTACGAGTTTTGTTCGTTTCCACTTGGAAAGTCCTCGCGCAGAGCTTCAGAATACTTTTAAGGTGATCCACAGCCGCCTTTTTGTCCAGCGCAAAACTCGCTCGGAGCGTGTTCGACTGGCCGTCGCCAGCTCCGGCGGGCGGGTCCCGCCCGTCGGCCGCAGCGACTTGGGCGTCTGGCTGGGTGGGAGCTATCGGATTGGCTGTTGTAGATTGGACGGGCATCGCGCCTGCGGCAAGGTGCGAGGTGTTAATCCGCGGGCCTGTTAGCTTGCGGCCACGCGTCACATTAGAGAGGATTTCTCGTCATGCCATGGGTTATAACCCGGCTTTGCACTGACTGTTTGGACACCGGATGTGTCAGCGTCTGTCCGGTCGACTGCATCTACGAGTACATCGGGCCGGACAAGGCGCAATTCCGCAACCAGCTCTACATCAATCCGGACGAATGCATCGATTGCGGGGCATGCGAACCTGAATGCCCCTGGCAGGCGATCTTCGAGGCGCCGGCGGTGCCGGAGTTGTTTGCGGACGATACCGAACTGAACCGCAAAGTCGTCGACCTGAGCGATCAGTTCAAGATCAAGACTTTTCAGGCCACGGAACATCCCACACCCGAACAGGTCGCGGAAAACAAGCGCAAGTGGGGACTTAACCCCGACGCCTAGCGGGGTGCGGAGCGCAGCCGCCCTGCGCCCAGCGCGGTGTTGAGAAGCGGGGGATTTCGACGCCTCGGAGGAGTTCGCGTTCAACACCCTCCGCAAAAACCGGTTCCCTTCCCTTAGCTCTCTCCCTCCGGTAGGGAGCTACAGTGCGGCGAGCAGGTTGGTGAAATGTTTTTTTTCACCGACCTGCCCGGAACTTTCGCAGCCGCCTACACGGCGCTCGCCAAATCGAGTGAGAAGGTCTTGACAACTGAGACGGCTCCCTCGTTTGCGCGCGACCTGGCCGGAGTCGTGGTCCTGGCCGCGCTTTCTCTGGCCGCCGGACTGATCTTAAACCGCTGGGGCTTGTCCCGCCCGCTTGCTTTGACCTACCAGTCGCCGGGCCAGCGCCTTGCGGCGCAGCTCACGCAGCTCGTCAGCCGGCCGCTCCTGCCGATGGGCGAGGTGGCTACCGTGGGGCTGGACGAGTTCCGCGCGGCGCTGAAAAATCACGCAGCCCTCGTGCTCGACGCGAGGCCTGCGGTCTTCTACCGGCAGGGCCACGTACCCTCCGCTCTTAACCTTGCGCGCGACGATTTCGCCGCCGACTACCGCCGGCTCAAGCCAACCCTGGACGCCGCCGCGCAAAAGCCCATTATCGTTTACTGCTCGGGTGGTGCATGCCGTGACAGCAGGCTGGTCGCCGCAGCCCTGATAACTCTCGGCTACTCGAGGACGACGGTGTTCACCGGCGGATGGCATGACTGGAGTGCAGCCGGCTTGCCGGTCGAGCGGTCGGGTGTGCGGTCGGGCGGCGATTGAGGGATTGCAAGCCGATGAACGGGCGGACGATTAGCGCTGCGCGCGGGCTCGAGATCCTGGCTCGAATCATACTTGGCGCCGTGTTCGTTTACGCGGGAGCGGTCAAGGTCTCCGCGCCGCAGCCGCTGGCGGACAGTATCGCTTCCTTCTCGATACTCCCCCGCGCCCTCATAGTTCCGCTGGCCCTGGGCCTGCCGCCCTTCGAGATGGCATCGGGCGTCCTGGTGCTGATTGGCCGGCCGCGGCGCGTTGGGGCGTTGGCGGTCCTCATCGTAACAGCGGTCTTCCTGGCCGCGCTTGGTTCGGCGCTGGCGCGGGGAATCACCGTGGACTGCGGATGCTTCGGCCCGGGGACGGCCGCCGGGACGCGGGCGAAGATGTGGTTGGATTTCGGGCGCGACGCGGCGCTAATAGCCGGGGCGGCGTTCCTATACGCGCGCGGCCGCCTGAGCCGCCAGCCGGACGTCTGAGCCGCGCATGGCGCGCAGCCCGGCCTTTGCGCCGCGCTGACCGGCGGGCTTTAGTTGCGAGACGCCAACCAGCCACGCCCGCGGTATCGACACGGTAGCCCAGCCCGTGCACTACGTGGGCGCTGCCGTTCGGCATTGCACAACACGTCCGCGCGAAGCTGAACGCCTTCATCACGGTATGACGGGCCGAATCTTCAGAGTTATTGGCTCGGTTCCGAGCTGCGGTTCCAATCCCTCTTCTATTCCCTGACCTGTGCGGACACTCCAGGCGGCACAAGCAGCGTTACAACGACATTGGCCACCAGCTTGCCGCGTTCGTCTGCAACCCGGACATTGACGACCATCGTAGTGCGTCCGTGATGAATGATCTCGGCGTCTGCGTTCAGGCTGCCCTCGTTCGTATTGCGCAAAAAATTACTGGAAATCTGTATAGCGAGCGGAAACAAATCCGCTCGCGGCTCACAGTCAGGGTTGGTTTCGGCGAGGCAAGCCGATGTGGCCGTGGTGTCAGCAAGCGATATGATTGCGCCCCCGTGGAACAGACCGGTCGGCTGCGCGACTGCGGTCGACATTTTGAGCGACGCGTGGGCTCTACCATCGCCGGCGGAGAGCACATTTATACCCATATTCTGAATCAACGTGCCGTGATAAAAGGCCCGTAACTTGTCAGCATATTTTTGGGGTGTCATTGGTTCTCCCCCTCGACGATGATGCAGGAGATTTGACGCCGGCTGTTCGAGCCGGGGCTGCGCTCACAGCTTGACGCCCAGCCGGAGCCTACGGCGGTCATGTCGCCAAGACAAGAAAAAGCCGGTTTTTTGCCGGCTGTTGAGGACCAATTCGCCCGGAGGCTAAAAATCTCCCGGTTCTCAACACGCTGCCAACGCGGCAGCGCCCGTTTAGACTACAAGCGGTCTCATACAAGGGATCTTTATGAGACTGCTTCCAGGATGCGACTGACGCCGCGCCCCTACTCGCTTCCGGCGTCGCGCATAAAGTCCTCGGCGGGAGCGTAATTCTCGAAGCGCGTAAACTGACTCAGGTAGGTCAGCTTGGCGGTATCGGTGGGGCCGTTTCGCTGCTTGGCGACAATAACCTCCGCCACCCCGGGCTCTTTGCTGTCGCGATGGTACATTTCGTCGCGATAGATAAAGGCGATCACGTCGGCGTCCTGCTCGATAGCGCCCGACTCGCGCAGGTCGGCCAGCAGTGGACGCCGGTCGGGCCGGCTCTCGACCTGCCGGTTTAGCTGCGATAGCGCAATCACCGGTACTTTGAGCTCCTTCGCCAGCGCTTTCAGGGCGCGAGAAATCTCTGCAATCTCCTTCTCGCGCGATTCGCCGGGGCGCGACGCCCGCATTAGCTGGAGATAATCGACGATAATCAGCCCGAGGTTGGTGGATGAATCGCGTGCTAGCCGCCGGCACTTGGCCTTGAGCGTGATCGGCGTGATGTCGGAGCTGTCGTCGACGAAGATGGGCGCTTCCGAAAGCCGCACTGCCGCCTCAGCCAGACGCTGGAAGTCGCGGTCTGCCAGGTAGCCGGCACGGGTCTTGGCGCTGTCGACCCGGGCTTCCGAACAGAGCATCCGCAGCACCAGTTGTTCCCGGGACATTTCGAGCGAGAAAAAAGCAACGCCCACGTGTGGGTCGGCCTCCAACGCCGCATAGGCTGCGACGTTGAGCGCCAGCGCAGTCTTGCCCATACTCGGCCGTCCGGCGATTACGATTAGGTCCGAAGGCTGAAAGCCGGCCGTGATGCGGTCGAGATCGATGAACCCGGTAGGCACCCCGGTCACCATCTCGCGCCGTTCGTAGAGGCGCTCGATGAGTTTGAGCGAGTCGCGGGTCAGATCCCGCATCGAGTGAAACGAGGCCCGAATTCGCCGTTCGGAGATCTCGAAGACGCGATGCTCGGCCTCGTCGAGAAACTCGTCGACGCTCACGGGTCCATCGTAGGCCGAGCTGGCAATCTCGGTCGCGATAGAGGCAAGACTGCGCAGTACGGCCTTCTCGCGCACGATCCGGGCGTAGTGGGCGATGTTGGCGGCGGTGGGAACCCCGGCGGCGAGTTCCGCTATATAGGCTGGGCCGCCGACAGCTTCGAGCCGGCCGCGTCCCTTGAGGAGGTCGGTGAGTGTGATGGCGTCGACCGGCTGGCTACGGTCCGACAGCTCGGCCATTGCGCGGAAGATTTCGCGGTGCGACTCGCGGTAGAAATCCTCGGAGCTCAGGACCTCAAGCGCCTGATTGATCGCCTCGTTCTCGAGCAGAATGGCGCCCAGCACCGACTGCTCCGCCTCGAGGTTTTGGGGAGGAACGCGCCTTAGGATTTCGTCGGCCGCCGCCGCCACCGCCGCTTCAAACCTTTCCGTCGTTTCGCTTCGGCCACGAGGCCGCAAGCACGTTCATTCGATGACGAGTATCAGTGATTGGTTGCGATGTGACAAGCGGGGTGGCCAGGCAAATCCGTGTTTTCTCAACACGTTGTGAGGTGCTTTTCGACAGCCCCTGAGGGTCAGTGCCGGGAACGACGGCGGGCCTGAGCAGCCTTTGGGCGTTCAAGCATCGGACCCGCAGCGGCGCCGAAGAGGAAGCCTGCTACGTGGGACCACCAGGCCACCCTTAACCCAGCGCCGCCTGGAGCGGCTTCGCCCAGCGCTGCGAAAAGCTGAAGGGCAAACCACGCTATCAGGTACAGTGTCGCGGGCAGCTCGCGGATCGGCCGGCGCCACGGAATCGCCGGAAAAATTCCGACCCGAGCGCGCGGATGGATGAGCAGGTAGGCGCCGAGGACTCCCGCTATTGCGCCGCTTGCGCCCACCACGCCTGCCATCGAACCGGGCGCGATCGCAACCTGGGCGAGTCCGGAAACCACGCCCGCGCCCATATAGAGCACGAGATAGCCAAACGCCCCGAGCCCTTCTTCGACCGCCGGCCCGAAGACAAAAAGGTAAAGCATGTTGCCGGCGAGGTGAAGCGTGCCAGCGTGGACAAAGAGCGAAGTGACAAGCGTGGCTACCGGCCAGACACTTGCCCGCGGGTGTGCGGCCCAAGCGGAAATTCGTCCGGGTGTAAGCGCGAGGCTGCGCACAACGCCCCGGCTGGCGGCAGGCCTCAGCAACGCAAACGCGAATAGTGCCACGTTGGCTAGAATCAAAGCCGAGGTCACCAGGGTGAAGCGTCGCGAAGAGGCGTCGTCCCGGTACGGGAGCATCGCGATTGACCCGGAGCAAGTGTGCCTGGCCGCCAGCGCTCCATAGCGCCGCGTCCGGACGCTCCGTTGTCGCGTTATGGTAGCGGGTGCTCGAACGCAGCGCGACAGGGATTTGCGCGGGCCTTTAGAGCGAGATGTGCGTCGCGAGCGATCAGGCCAGCCTTAGTCCTGCCGCACGAGCTTATGCTTGACGGCGTAGCGCACCAGGGCGGCGGTTGACCGGGCGTTGAGCTTGCGTTTGAGGTTTTCGCGATGAACCTGCGCGGTTTTGGGGCTGATGCCAAGGCGCGCCGCAATCTCTTTGGCGGCTGCCCCTTCGGCGATAAGCTTCAGCACCTCACGTTCGCGGCGCGTAAGCTTGTTGCCCGACTTGCCGCCAGGGCGGTTAAGGCGATTGAGCAGGACCGGAGCAACCGAAGGGCTCACGTAACGCTTGCCCTCGCGCACCGATGCGAGCGCAGCGCGTAACTGTGCCGCAGCGTCGCTTTTCAGGAGATAGCCCGCCACATGGGCCTCGCCCAGTGCCTCGACCACGTATTCCTCGTCGTCATACTGGCTCAGGACAAGCACCTTGGTTGACGGCGAGAGCGCAGTAATACGATGCGCCGCGGCAAGCCCGCCCATGCCCGGCATCGCAAGGTCCAGCAGCACGACGTCGGGCCGCAGGCGCGCGGCTGCCGAAACCGCTTGCTCGCCGTCGCTGGCTTCGCCGACGACCTCGCAATCGCCTTCGAGCAGCGCCCGCAGCGCTTCGCGCATCATGCGATGGTCGTCGGCAATCAGGACACGCGGCCGAAAGACGGAAGCCGTCACTAGACTTCCGGAAACTCGGCGCGCAGGCGCGTCAAGCCCGCCCTGGATTCTACCGTAAGTTTTCCGCCGGCCAGAGCCAGCCGTTCGCTCAGCCCCGCCAAGCCGCTGCCGCGCTCCGCGCCGCCGCTTGCAAACCCGCGCCCGTTGTCGCTGACCTCGAGGTGCACGGTCCCTGAATCGCGCCCCAGCCAAACGTCGACCTGGCTCGCGCCCGAGTGGCGGACGACGTTGGCGAGCGCCTCGCGCGCCACCTGATAACAGAGAAGCTGGAGCGCACGCGAGATGCGCCGGGCGGTTTCCACCCCGTGAAGCCGGACGGCGATTCCGCCGGCAGCAAGCCGGCGCGCTTCAGTCCGAAGCGCCTCACCGAGGCCCCCTTTGCCCAGAGCGACGGGCTTCAGATCGCGCACGCGGCGGCGCAGCTCGGTTTCGATTTTGCCGAGCACTGCGCGGGCGCGATCGCGTGGTGCACTGATGGCGATCCTGGCGGCGGCGAAGAGTTGAGCCTGGTCGTCGTGCAGGTCACGCGCGATTTTCGCACGCTCCAGGTCTACCGCGTGGAACATCCGCAGCCCCAGCTCCGCAACCAGCCCTCGCAACCGCTCCACCTCTGCTTCGGCAAGCCATTGCGCTGCCAGTGGCGCTGCCAGTGAGGCGAACTCCTCGACCCGCCGGACCGTGGTTTCAGCGATCGGCTGATGGGCGGCAAGGGCAATCGCACCCGGCGTGAAGGGTACGCAAAGATAGTTCCGGAAGCGCTCGAACAACCGATCTTCGCGCAATTCCTGCGCCCGCATCGCCTGTGCGTCGCGCAGGACTGTACGGCCGGAGTCAAGGCTCGAAACGAGCGCACTGTTTTCGTCAAGCTCCGGCACAACCGCTATCAGGACCGAGGCGGCAGCGACCCTGAGACTCTCCTGCCGCTTGACCGCAACGACCCAGGCCTCGAACGGGCCAAGCGAAGCCATGATCGACCCCAGGCCCGAGAAGCGGGACCGCGGTCTAAGCGCCCGCGCCCGCTCCAGCGCCCTGCCCAGGCGCCCCCTCTCGGCGGCCAGCTTGTCAAGCCGGCTGCGCATTTCCTCGGTTTGCCGCGCGCCCAGCATCGCGCGCCCGCGCCAGAAGAGCCGTGAGCGCTTCTGTTCCTGCGCCTCGATTAGCGACACCACGCAGCGTGCCAGCATACTCGCCACGTTTGACACGCTGCCAGCCGCTTCGCGCCAGCCAAAGAACAGAACGACCTGCGCCCGCGCGCTGCCGCTGGCCGCTTCAACGCTGACGGCGCCCACGTTGCGTTCCGGCACTGCCGTAACGCCGCCAATCGCGGCAAGCTCGCGCGGACTATGCCGCATCGGAGGACGCGGCGCCTGCCCGCCATTGTTGCAGTAGCGGCGCAGGACCGCCTGTGCGATGCCTGTCCAGGACGAACGTTCGGGCACGGCAACCACGGTGCGATCGCCGGTCCGCTCATAAGCGACCGTGCATGCGGTCCCCGCACCGGCTCCGATTGCGAGCCTGGCAGCGGCGGCTACCCGCCTGCCAAGAACGCTCGAATCACGGCTACGGAGGGTTACGCCGAACCCATCGCGCTCGCCCGCTTCGGTTTCGGATACCCCCGTCCCGTTCATAGTAACGTCAGGGTGCGGACGAGGGCGCGGCGCTTGCCGGTTGGCCGAGCTCACGGCCAAGCGCCTGCATCTCGGTGCCGAAGGCAGTCCAGTCGCCCCCTTTGAGAGCGGCTAGGGCACGCTCGTAATGAGCGGCGGCCTTGCTCAAATCTGGGGCGAGCTTGGCCACGGCTGCCGGTGCGGCGGGCTGCGCGGCTGTCAGGTTCGCGGTTGTGGCGGGTACCGGCATGGCCTCACCGAACAAGGAACTCAGCGTATAGTCGAGCGTGTCGCCCATCACGGTGCGTTCGCTGTCCGACGCGATCACGCGCTGCAGCTCGGGCAGTTGCCCGGTTTCGGCGCGGATATAGAGCGGTTCGACGTAAAGCAGGGACTGGGCAATGGGAATGACCAGCAGATTCCCCAGGATGACCTTGGAACCCATCTGGTTCCAGAGCGATAGCTGTCGCGAGATATCGGGGTTTTGATTGATCCGCGCCTGCACCTGGTAGGGACCGTAAAACAGCTTGTCCTTGGAGAATGCGTACTGGAAGAGGTGGCCGTAATCGGCGCCGTCGCAGCGCGCGGCTATCCAGGCGATCATGTTGTCCCGCCCGTGCGGCACCATCGGCAGCATCAGGATGTACTCGGCCTGGGTCTCGCCGGGCAGCCGCATGATCACATAGTAGGGCTGCATCATGACGGTCTCGCCCGCATAGTTCTCGCGCGGGAAAGACCACTGATCCTCGCGGTTGTAGAACACCTCGGGATCCGTCATGTGATAGGTCCGGTAAATGTCGGCCTGGATTAGGAAGAAGTCCTCCGGGTAGCGCACGTGGGCGCGCAGGCCGGCAGTCATCTCCGACAGCGGCCGGAACATTGCGGGGAAGATTTGCTGCCAGGTGCGGATAACCGGATCGCTGGGATCGGCTACGTAGAAGTCGGTGGCGCCGCTATAAGCGTCGATTACGACTTTGACCGAATTACGGATGTAGTTGATGCCGTCGGCGGTGCGCTGCGAGTAGGGGTAGTGGTCGCTAGTCGTGTAGCAATCGATTATCCATACCAGCCGGCCCTTATACAGCACCATGTACGGATCGCGATCCTGGATTAGAAAGGGCGCCAGCGTGGCTACGCGGTCGCCGATATTGCGCCGGATGAGAATCCGGCTCCGTCCGACGATGGCTTCGCTCACCAGCAGGTTTATGTCGCGGAAGAAGTAGCTGAAAAGGAGCCGGCGCCATAACCCGGCCAGCGGGATCCCACCGCGGCCCTTGTAGAACGCGAAGACGTTGCCCGCCCCCTGCGGATAGTCGAACTCGGGCGCCGCCGCGTCGACGATCGCGTAGCTGTTGTGCTCCTCGCCGAAATAAATTCCCGGCTGGGTCACCTTGAGCCCGGCGTCGGACGTGGGCGGAATGTCTTTGATGTAAAAGACCGGCATCCCTTCGACGTCCTTGCGGTTGACCGGACTCATCACCAGACCGTAGCCGTGCGTAAATTTCAGCCGGCGGTTGACCCAGGTCTGGGCTTCCTGCGGCAGCAGCGTGGTACTGAGCTCGCGCGCCGAAAGCATCACTTGCGTGTATTTGCCGCCGACCCAGTAGCGGTCGATGTCGATGTCGTGAAAATCGTAGTAGAGCCGGATCTCCTGAAGCTGGCGATAGGTAGCGATAAGCGGACGCGGGTCCCACAGCCGGATGTTGTCGATAGTCGGCGTGTCCTGGACGAGCGAAGCTCGCGTGAGCTGCCCGCGGCCGGCAAAGGGCTTGACGTCGACCGTGTCGAGCTTGAAGGCGCTGCGGGTCAGCGCAATGTTGCGTGCCAGGTAGGGACGCTCGATGCGGAGCTGGTCGGGCTTTACCCACAGGCCCTCGATCGCCGGTTGAGCTAGGTTCAGCAGCAACGAAGGGCCGAATACGACTACGGCCGCGACCACTGGAAGCTTGAGACCTGGATTCCTAAGGTTGGCGATGCATATAAGGGCGGCCAGCAGCGACAGCACGACCAACAGCCACAACCCAGGCTCCCAGAGCAGATGGTCTATATAGCGCAGGCCGAAAACCACGCCGTCCGAATGCAGGGTGAGCTCGAAGCGGCCGAGCCAGTAACTAAAAGCGCGCTGAACGAAGAACAAACCGAAAAGGAACGATAAATGGGCTGCGGCTCCTCGCCCGATACGGGGCGGGGTTTCGCGAAAATCGACCGTCCCGCGTGCCCAGTAAACCGCGCCGGCCATTGCAGCGGCGAGAAACAGCACGCTGAGAAACAAATCCCGCCAGTCCTCCAGGAGCGGCAGCCGAAAAATGTAGAATCCCAGGTCGCGTCCGAAGGCGGGGTCAGTGCGGCCAAAAGGCACGCCAAAGAAGCCCTTCAAATAAACATCCCAGGAGCCCGCTTCGCCCTGCGCAACGAAAATCGCCAGCAGTGCCGCAGCGCCAACCACCAGGAGACGCCACGGGATACGCTCGCCGTAACGGCGCAAAAGTTCGGGCAGGTTGACTTCCACCAGATCGTCGGGACGCCGGATGACGTGTAGCCGTTCGCGCTCCTGCGCCAAAGCCAGGGCCGCCAGCCCGCTCGCGCTAATGACGGCGAAGCTCACCAGCCAGACGGCCGCGAAAATCGCCGCCTGCGCCGAGAGCGTGGTCGCGAAAACCGAGCCGTAACCCAGTTCGCGAAACCAGAGCAGATTGACCAGGAGCTGGTCGCCGACCCCGAGCAGCACCAGCACGACAACGAGGGCTGCAGCGGCGATTATCAGGATGACGCGGGAACGCATGGGTGCCCGTTCTCAGGCGCCCCGAGCAATGCGGACGACATGTTCTCTGACCACTTCCTGTGGACAGAGCCAGAGAAAAATCCTGAGCGAGAAGTAGGCCACTACGATCCAGTCCAGCTCGCCGATGAACGGTATGACATCGAGCTCGAGCGCGGGCGGCGTCAACAGAAGCGCAAGACCCATGAAGGGCACCGCCTTGGCTATGATTGGCACCCGGCCGTCCCCCATCAGACGGTAGAACAAGCGCACAAACTGCGGAAAGTGGAGAATCAGCCCGCGTAACCGAAACGGGTCAAGAACCTGCATCCTGAAGAATTCGCGCAGCATTTACGCTCCCGACCCCTCTTATATAGCGCAGCCGAGGCTTCCGCCCAAGGTGACGTCTCGCCGGCGTGCGGCTCGTCCATTGCCCCTTTGCTAGAATCAGGATCGGCGCGGAGGTGCAGGCGATGAAGAGACGGATGGTGCTGGGCGACTTCGTGGTCGCGTACCTGCGCAAGATCGGCGTGCGCCACATTTTCGGCATTCCGGGCGACCTTGCGCTGCAACTCTTTTTCGCGCTGGGACAGGAGCACCAGTTCGAAATCCTGACCTTCTCGCACGAGCCGGGCGTGGGTTTTGCTGCCGACGGCTATGCTCGAGCCACCGGCCGGATAGGCGTGGTATGCGTCACCTACGGTGCCGGCGGGCATAACCTGGTGAATCCGGTTGCAGGCTGCTTCTCGGAGCGGGTGCCGCTGCTGGTGTTTTCGGGCGGGCCGGGCGAGGAGGAACGCAAGCTGGGTACCCTTATCCATCACCAGGCCCGCGAAATCGAATCCCAGTTTCGCATCTATAGCGAAGTCACGTGCGCGGCGTGCGTGCTCAGCGATCCGCATACCGCAGCGCGTGAGCTGCACCGCGTGGTCCGGGCGATATGGGCCGAGCAGCGCCCCGGCTACGTGGAAATCCATCGCGACATGGTGAGCCGCGAGATCGAGGTGCCCGACGAGCTAATCGAATGGGACGGCCGGCTGCATTTCCAGGAATCCAACAGCCGTAAAGTCGAGGAGGCCGCCCACGAAGCGGCCGCGATGTTCAATGCCAGCCTGCGGCCGGTGGCCATCGTGGGTATCGAGATCCACCGCTACAAGGCTGCTCATGAGGTGGTACAGCTAGCCGAGCGGATGGGCGCTCCGGTGCTTACAACCGTGCTGGGCAAGGGCGCCTTCCCGATGAACCATCCGCTGCACATGGGGGTCCATATCGGGCCGATAAGCCCGCCCTCGATCGTAGCGCGTATGGACGCGGCCGACTTCGTGCTCAACCTCGGCTGCCTCAAGACCGACATGAATTTCGGCAACCGCCCGCCGCACATTATTCAGGACAAAACGCTATGGGCAGTGGACCGGCGGGTCGATATCAAGTACCACACGTATACCGACGTTGGCGTCAATGACTTCGTGCGGGCGCTGCTGCGCGAGAGCCTGCGCGAACATCACGAGGAAGTGCGCTACGCCGACAATCTCAGTAATCACGAGGCTTGCGCGGGGCACGCCAGGACATCAGGCACCATCCGCGTGGCGGAATTGCTGAACGCAGTGAACGAGTTTCTTGCCGCCAAACGCCGCTACCTGGTGGCGGCCGAGTCGGGCGACATGTTGTTCGGCGCACTCGATATCCGTGTGCCGCCAAGCGGAAGCTATCTGGCGCAGGGATTCTATGCCTCGATGGGGTTTGGCGTGCCGGCTGCCCTGGGGGCGCAGGTCGGCAGCGGGCTTAGGCCGCTTGTCCTGTGCGGCGACGGCGCTTTCCAGATGACCGGGATGGAGATTTCCCAGGCGCCGCGCTTCGGCGCGAACCCTATAGTATTGGTCGCGAACAATGGCGGATGGTGCATCTTTCGGCCGGTGGCCGAGCGCCGCGACCTGCTCCAGATCCCGCCTTGGCCATACGCACGGATGGCTGAGTTATGGGGCGGAGCGGGTTTCGAAGTGCATTCGGCCGCCGAACTGCGTGATGCGCTTGAAGCGGCGCATTCGGCCCGTACGTTTGCCATCATCGACGCCCATGTCGCGCCCGACGACCTCTCACCGGTTACGCTCAAGTACATCCGGGCTGCCGCCCGCCGTTCGCGTCCGCCCGCCGAACGGCGTCCGGGCCGCGACTGATCGGGCGCGATGAGCAGGCTGGGGGAAGCGGGCGCGCAAGGCGCTGTCGTTTCGTGGAGCGGGCTCGGCGCTGCGCTGGTTCAGCCGGCGATGCTTGCGCTGATCTCGCTTGCTGCGCTTGTCTACGTCTTCTCTGTGGGCCGTGCGTTGCGCGGCCGCGCGCGGGACTGGGACTTCTGCGTCTATTACGCCTCGGCCGTAGCCGCGCGGGAGCATCTGAACCCGTACACTACCGACATCGCCGCTCTGGGTGCGCGGTTTGGCCTGCAGGCCGGACGCATCGACCGCGCCACCGACCCGCCGACTTTTATCCTGCTTTTCGAGCCCTTCACGCTTTTGAAACCAGCGGCTGCCTACTGGCTCTGGATCATGCTCAACGCACTGGCTTTTGCAGCAGCGGTTTTCGTTCTGCTTGGCCCGGCGTCCGGGCTGGACGCACGCGCTGCGATCGTGCTCGCCGCCCTGGCGATCTTCTATCCGCCGGTTGCGGACCATTTTTATTACTCGCAAAGCAAGATACCGGTGCTGCTGATGATGGCCTTGATGATGCGTTGGATGGAGCGTGGGCACGAGCGAGCTGCGGGGCTAGTGTTAGCGCTAGCGGGATTGCTGCGCGCCTTTCCGCTCGTATTGCTGGGCTACCTGTTCGTGAGGCGCCGATGGGCTGCCTTTCGGTGGACCTTCATCGGTCTGGCTGCAGGAGGCGTGGCCACCATGGCATTGTTCGGAGTGTCCAACAGCCTCGGCTTTGTGCGAGCGGTCGGCTTTCTCACCGGTCACCATTGGCTCGGCCTTTCCGCAAACATCGCTCTCGATTCGTTCGTCTCTCGCATCTTTCGGTTCAGCTTCGGACCACATCCCGGCACTGTAGTCGTGTTCCTGCGCACGGTCGTCGTGCCGCTCGCGGTGCTTGCTATGGTGGGCTATACGGTTGAGGCGACGGTGCGTCGGGACGCCAACCGCGATCCCGATTCGGCGGTATTCTGCCTGTGGTTGGTCACCTCGGTGATGCTTTCTCCCACGGCGTGGATTCATTACATGGTACTGGCGCTCGTTCTGTTTGCTCAGCTTGCGGTGGCCGCCAACTTCGGCCGTGTCTCGCATCGGGCGTTATGGGCGGCCGTCGCGAGCTATGCGCTGATCGCCGCGGTCTGTCCGGGATGCCCGGCCGAACCTGGAGCGCCGCTTCTCGTACCGCTCCTGCCGCGCCTGCCGGCCGTCGCGGTCTTCTTGCTCGGGCAAGTCCCGTTTATGGCCCTTTTTGCCGCGTGGCTCGCGGCGCGATGGTTCGTAATAGACGAGATCCGCGGCGCGCTTGCTCGCCCATGCTGCGCTGGCTCAGCTTAGAGGCGCACCGGCAATTTCGGGAGCTTCGTTTGGCGTCGAGGAGCCGTATTACTCGGTCCGGTCCGAATTCGCGACCGGCGGCGGGCGGTGCCGCAGGCCGCGCACCACAAGCCAAAGACCAAGCACCACCACCACGGCCGCTGCGGCAAGCAACAGGCTGGTCGCATGCGCGAGCAACGAGAGCTGATAGATCTCATCGATCACCAGGTATCCGAGTGCCAGCACCAGTGCGCACCAGACCAGCGCTCCAAGCACGTTCCAGCCCAGGAACCTGCTGAAATGCATCCCCGCTGCTCCCGCCATTGGACCGGCCATGAATCGGGCACCGGTGACAAAGCGAGCCATGAAAACCGCCTTGTTGCCGTGACTGTGGAAGAAAAGCTGCAAGCGGTCGTAACGTTGTCGAGCGAAGGCAAAACTGCGCGCCAGCCGCCGCAGCAGACGCTGCCCGCCAATCCTGCCCAACACAAACCCGACGCTATCGCCCGCTATCGCGCTCATAACGGCCACGGCGTAGACGCGCTTCAGTTCAAGGACGTCCTGGCCGGCGAGAAATCCGGCGGCCAGAATGACGGTCTCTTCGGGGACCGGTACGCCGAGATTTCCGATGAAGACGCAGATGAAAATACCGACATATCCCCAGTTCGCGACTATGTCGGTGATATGCTCGGGGCTGAAAAGATGCATCAGGTTTGCCGGCTGGCTGCCGGTACGCTCCTCGCGCGCTCTTTTTCGCAGGCCGCAAAGCAGCCCGCGATGGCTAAGGTTTGCGGAGCACGTTCAGCACGCTTTGCCATTGCGTTAGCCATTTCGAGCGAAGTTCTTCCTCGCAAGTAAACCGAATTCCGTCGCTGACGGGAAACCCCTCGTGCGCGTCCGACTCGACGGCTTCGATGGCGACCTCGAAGCGCTCGACGGGCGGATCATCGCTGGGCGTCAGCACAACCGATGGGCGGCCTTTCAGGTAAAAGACCGCTTTGGGAGCGACGTAACAGATAACGATCGGGCTCCCGCGCCTGAGATTTCCGGCAGTGCGCGTCCCCGTCCAGAGCGCTATGCGGACGGTGCGATCGTCGACCGCCAGCATCTCGCCCGGGCTGAGCATGCCGGGGCGCGGGGCACCGTCGGCATCTACAGTCATCACCACGTAGCCCCTGCCGAACTTGCGTTCCAGGTTGCGCCCGTCGAGCGCTTCGACGCATTGCGCCGGCATCGTCTCGCCCTCGTACTTGGCCACAGGTCGCGCTCGCTCACATGCCCTTGACGGGCGGCTCATTCTCCATTCAAGTCTTGGGCGCTGGCTCTTCGTTCTCGCCCCAACGCTTGAAAAGCGAATGCCCCCAACCGAGCTGGTCGAAAATCTTGCCAATCGTATGGTTGATTAAGTCTTCTATGGTTTTGGGTCCGAAGTAAAAAGCGGGG
>JAJYVB010000029.1 GCA_021792265.1 Deltaproteobacteria bacterium
TGTTTGCGATTGGGTTCGCGCAGCCGCAGCACTTCTTCCATCACCCCACCCCCTCCTCCACATCATCCACCGCCCAGCCTAAAATGCGATCCCTAAACACAAAAAATTCACAAACTCTCAGAATGACGAAAGCGCGCGTTTTGGTTGTCGTTCTGAGCGGAGGTTGCCGGAGCGAAGAATCCCGCGCCAGTAACGACCGCCAAAACTTATTAACGGGACATCGCACCAGCTCGAGCAGCAGAGTGCGAGCGCCGGCTTACTCGAGGCGGTCGTAAGCCGCGAGGGTGAAAAACTCGGTGAAGTCGCCGTAGGTCAACTGTCGCAGGAGGTCCGCCCCCTGGCGGTAAGTGGCCGGCAAACCGGGACCCAGTTTCGCAAACTCCTCGTCTAGCAGCCGGTCGCAAAGTTCCCGGTCAATCAGCCGGCCGTCGGCGAGCCGAGCCTGCCGATGCACCCATTGCCATAGCTGGGAACGCGCGATTTCCGCGGTTGCCGCATCCTCCATCAAGTCAAAGATGCCGACGGCGCCGCGGCCGTCGAGCCAGGCGCCTATGTACTGCGTGGCAACGCTCAGATTGTTCCTGAGACCGGTCTCGGTCACGGTCCCGTTGGGTACGCCGAAGTCCAGGAGGTCGGCAGCGCGCACCTTTACCTCCTCGCGCATCCGCTCCTTCTGATGGAGCCGCGAACCGAGGTGACGGTCGAAGACCTCGGTCGCCACGGGTACGAGGTCGGGGTGGGCGACCCAGGTGCCGTCGCAACCGGCGCCGGCCTCGCGCTCCTTGTCGGCGCGCACGCCGGCCAGCGCGCGCTCGTTGGTCACAGGATCGCGCCGGCTGGGAATATACGGCGCCATGCCGCCTATCGCATGCGCGGCGCGCTTGTGGCATGTCCGGATTAGCAGTTCCGTGTAGGCGTGCATGAAGGGCACGGTCATCGTGACCTGGGCGCGGTCGGGGAAGTGCCAGGGCTGATCGCGGAACTTCTTTATGACGCTGAAAATGTAATCCCAGCGGCCGGCGTTGAGACCCACGATATGCTCGCGCAACTCGTAAAGGATCTCCTCCATCTCGAAAGCGGCCAGGATCGTCTCGATGAGAACGGTCACCTTGATCGTGCCCGGCGCGAGCCCCAGGCGCTCTTCCGAAGCCTTGAAAACGTCGCTCCAAAGCCGCGCTTCATGATGACTTTCCAGTTTTGGCAGGTAGTAGTAGGGCCCGCTCCCATTGGCGCGCAAAGCGCTCGCGTTATGAAACAGGTAGAGCCCGAAGTCAAAAAGCGACGCCGAGATCGGTTGCCCGTCGACCAGGACATGTCTTTCGGACAAGTGCCAGCCGCGCGGGCGCACCAGCAGCGTGGCAATCTTGTCGTTGAGCCGGTAAACGCGGCCGTCCTCGGCCTGGAAGCTGATCGTACGCCGCACCGCGTCCCACAGGTTGAGCTGGCCTTGGGCGATGTTCGGCCAGGTGGGCGACAAGGCGTCTTCAAAGTCAGCCATGAAGACCCGCGCGCCGCTGTTAAGCGCGTTGATCATCATCTTGCGGTCGACGGGCCCGGTGATCTCGACGCGTCGATCCTGAAGGTCGTCGGGCACGGCACCGACGGTCCACGCAGATTCTCGAATGGCGCGGGTGGCGGGCAGAAAATCGGGCCGTTCGCCGCGGCTTAACTGCTCCTGGCGCGCTCGGCGCGCCTGGAGGATTTCAACGCGCCTTCCACGGAAGCGGCGGTCCAGTTCGCTGACGAAGCCGAGCGCCTCGGCGCTCAATATCGGGCCCCATTCGGGTTTGACGGGGCCAACAACCTTGACGTTTGCTGCCGCTTTGGTTTCGCTCATTACCGCCTATCTCCTTAGAATGCCGGGGCTGCCATTAGCGGTGTCGGCGACGCCGACTGCCACTCTTGCCGCGCGAGCCCGGCGAGACGCCGACGGGCTGGCGGCCGGACGCGCCGGTGCGACAGCCTTCGCCTCCGCTGCCCCCGATTCCATCACCTCTATGAAGCGCCGGGCCTGCGGCGAAAGAAATTTTCCGCGCCGGCTGACTACCCCGTAGGTGCGCTCGGGAAAATACTGGCTTAGCGAGCGCACGTGCAAATTGTCGTCCGCAGTGAGGCAGATGGCGGTGACGATGGATATCCCCAGCCCCAGTCCCACATATTTCTTGATCACTTCCCATCCGCCTGCCTGCAAATCCACCCGTGGAACGAGGTGGTGCTGCCCGAAGACGTAGCGCACCACACGCCAGGTGCTGAGATGGCGCGGCGGAAGGATAAGGCCATATCGGCTTATGTCGCGCAGCGTCACGTGCGGGGTCTTCGCCAGCGGATGGTCGGGAGCAGTGATCAGCACCGTGTCATACGTGTAGAGCGGACGATACTCGATGTCCTCGGGGATGTCGAGCATCGATCCGGCAGCGAGGTCCGCCTGATCCGTGCGCAGCATCGCGAGGCCGTCGCGCCCGGTCACGTTGTGCAATCGAAAACGGACTCCCGGATATTCGGTCGCGAAGCGCTTGATGAAACGCGGCAACAGGTAGAGCAGAGTGGATTCGCCGGCGGCGATATCGAGTTCGCCGCGGTCAAGCGTGCCGCGAACGTCGGCAAAGGTTTCGGGCAGTGCTTCGATTCGTTCGACCAGCGGCTGCGCGATCTCGAAGAGCGCCTGGCCGTCAGGCGTGAGGCGGATGCGCGGACCGTGGCGCTCGAACAGGGTCACGCCCAGCTCTTTTTCCAGCGCCTGGATCTGGAGCGACACCGAGGGCTGGGTAAGGGCCATGCGTTCGGCTGCCCGCGAGATACTCCCGCTCAGCGCCGCGTAGCAGAAGCCGCGAAGCTGCTGCAGGCGGTTCTGCTTGAAATAGCCGGGATCGACACGTGCCATGGCTTTCTATCATTGAAAAGTTTGATGCAAACTATAAACAACATTGCCTTGCCAAATGAAAGCAATTACCCCAGTATTAGGCAAGGGAGGACTCACGACCATGGGACAGCTTAATGGAGGCACTCAGTCCGCAAGCGCTCAGTTGGAGCGCGAATGGAGCGAAAGCCTGCGCTGGCAGGGCATTGAGCGTCCCTACAGCGCCGACGATGTCGTGCGGCTTCGCGGCAGCGTCCAGGTCGAATATACGCTCGCACGGCTTGGCGCAGAAAAGCTCTGGCGGCTCATGCACACCGAGGAGTTCGTTGCTGCACTCGGCGCGTTGGATCCAAATCAAGCTGTGCAGCAGGTGAAGGCAGGACTGAAGGCCATCTACTGTTCCGGATGGCAAGTGGCAGCGGGCGCCAACACCGCTGGCCAGATCTATCCCGACCAGTCGCTCTACCCGGCGGACAGTGTTCCCACCCTGGTGCGCAGAATCCAGAACGGGCTGCGGCGCCTTGATCAGATCCTCCACGCCGAGGGAACTCCCGCCGATGTTTTTGCTCCGATCCTGGCCGACGCCGAGGCAGGTTTCGGTGGAATACTTAACGCCCACGAATTGATGAAGGGGATGATCGAGGCGGGCGCCTCTGCAGTCCACTTCGAGGACCAGCTTTCCTCCGCCAAGAAATGCGGACACATGGGGGGCAAAGTGCTGGTGCCCACCCAAGAAGCCGTCCAGAAGCTGGTTGCCGCGCGCCTGGCGGCCGACATCTACGGGGTGCCGACCATCGTGGTTGCCCGTACCGACGCCAATGCCGCAACGCTTCTGACCTCGGACGTCGACCCGCGCGACCACGAGTTCCTGACCGGTGAACGCACGGTTGAGGGCTTCTACGTCGTCCGGGCGGGACTCGACCAGGCCATTGCTCGGGGGCTCGCTTACGCGCCCTACGCGGATATGCTGTGGTGTGAAACCGCAGCGCCCAACTTGACCGAGGCCCGGCGCTTTGCCGAAGCGATCCATGCGCGTTTCCCGGGCAAGCTTCTCGCCTACAACTGCTCGCCGTCGTTCCATTGGAAGCAGCATCTGAGCCGCGAGGCAATCGCTGCCTTCCAGCATGAAATTGCGGCCATGGGCTACAAATTCCAGTTCATCACGCTGGCCGGCTACCACGCGCTCAATCACAGCATGTTTAACTTGGCACGTGGTTTTGCCACTCGCCAGATGGCGGCCTACGTAGACCTGCAGGAGGCTGAGTTTGCCGCCGAGGAAGCAGGCTACACCGCCACGCGCCATCAACGCGAAGCGGGCACTGGCTACTTCGACTCCATTGCTCAGGTGATTGCCGGCGAAGACCATTCGCTCGCAGCCCTCACCGGCTCGACCGAGGAGCATCAGTTCGGAAAGTAGGCTGCGCATAGCGCCGCCGGTCTGAGGCAGAGCTTGACGATACTGTCACTGCGGCCGGGCGCCCTGCGGCGTCCGGCCGCAGTTTTATGATCGACGCGGAAGACGCGCGATATTTCACGCCATCGCACCGGATCAAAGGGGACTGGCTTGCGCCCGAGCGCACCGAGCCTGAGCGAACGAATGGCGAAGCCTGGTCAAAAGCGACGGCGACGATAAAATTTGCTCCGCAGGTGAAGGGCCACGGCGAGCAATACGCTAGAATTGCGCGCGGTCATCGGACACAACCGAGGTAACAGCGATGATTCTGAAAGTCGCCCGTCTCGGCCATCCTGTCATACGAACCAGGGCTCGCGAGGTGGCCGCGGAGGAGATCCCCTCGCGCGAGTTCCAGCGCTTACTGGACGACATGGTCGAGACCATGCGCGAGTACAACGGCGTAGGCCTTGCGGCTCCCCAGGTCCACATTTCGCTGGAGCTGGCGGTAATCGAAGTCGCGCATAATTTGCGTTACCCGGACGCGCCTACCGTCCCGCTCACTTTCCTGATCAATCCGCGCATCGAAGCCCGCTCGAAGGAGACTGTTGACGGCTGGGAGGGATGTCTCAGTATTCCAGAACTGCGCGGCCTGGTGCCCCGCTGGCGTGAAATCCGAGTGCAGGCGCTGGGGCGCAAGGGAGAACCTCTGGATTTCGTTGCAAGAGACTTTCACGCGCGCGTCATCCAGCATGAGTACGACCATCTGAAGGGCGAGGTTTACCTGGACCGGATGCGCGACATGCGCTCTCTAGCCCATCTCGCGGAATGGCAGCGCTTCGTCGTAGAAGCGCTGGCCCGCGAAGCGGAACCTGAATAGGCGCGGGCCCGGCTAATTGCCCGCGAAGAAGACGCGTTCTTACTTCGGCGGGTATGGCAGCAAGGGTTTTGCGGGAAGCTTCCCGGTCGCTTTCACGGTAGCGACGGCCTTGTTCAAAAGATCGTTCTGGCGGGCCAGCTCGTTTTCCTCGGCCTGAACTTTGGCCAGTGCGTCCTTAAGCTCGCTGTTTTCCGCCCTCAGCCGCGAGACTTGAGACGCGAGGCTTGAAATTCGTTGTTGCTGAGCGGCCTGCGTCTGCAGGTTACGCTGGTTCCAGACATAAAAGATGGCGGCCGCGATGACAGCGGCAACCAGTACGCCTATCAGAAATCGCGACACAAGCAGCAAGCATAGCGCCTGGCCGTCGAACGCCGCAAATCGTCCTGAGGCTTCAACATAGCAAGTCAGCGGCTGTGCACGGCCAGCGCGCCGACAACTATTCCGACGGCCAAGGCCACGACCATGCCGAATATGGCCACGAGTACGAGCGCGGTGTGCTCAGCCGCTCGCTGCTCGTGCTCATTGACCGGGCCCTCGGTATGCGCCGAGTGATAACCGGAATGGCTGCCGCTGTAAGACGTGTAGTAGATGCCGGTGCCGGGAATTCCAACGGTACGGCGCACCCCGCGCGGGCCGAAGGTCATGTGCGCGCCGCGCACGCCCAGCGTCAGGCTCGGCCCCGATTTGGACAGATTGACCGAAAGCCCCGGGAATATACGGGCTCGGCGGTAAAAGCGGAAGCTGCCCATGAGAGTCCCCCATCAGGCTGCCACAGTATCGCGCTAGCGGCGTACCCGGAAAAATTCGCGCAACAGCGCAGCGCATTGCTCCTCGTACAGGCCCGAGCGTACCTCGATTCGGTGGTTTAATCTTCCGTCGCGGCCAATATCGAAGACCGATCCGAGCGCGCCCGCTTTTTCGTCGCGCGCCCCAAAAACTACGCCTTTCAGCCGGGCGTTCAGTATCGCACCAACGCACATCACGCAAGGCTCGAGCGTCACGACCAAGACGCCATCGACCAGCCGGTAGCAGCCAAGCTTCGAAGCCGCCTCGCGCAGGGCAAGGATTTCGGCGTGCGCGGTTGGATCGCAAAGGGCTATGGGCCGATTGTGAGCCGTTGCAACGATCTGGTCCGCGCACAGGAGAGCCGCTCCGACGGGCACCTCGCCTTCCAGGGCTCCACGGTGAGCCTCTTCGAGTGCGAGTTCCATGGCACGCCGTTCGGCATCCGCAAACTTCACGGCTCGTCAATATCATGATCGAAATCGCCGGGCGACATCTCCGGACGGGCTCTTAAGCGCGCTTCGCTTTGCGGCGACAGCCGTTGCCAGCGCCCCTGCGGTCTGGCAAAAGATTCTTCGTAAGGCCTTCCCTCAATGGTGCAAGTCGGTAGTACCCATCGGCGCGGCCTTGGCGCGCGCCCTGATTGCGGAATCGGCGGCAGGCCGGCAACAGCCGAACCGCGTCCGGCTCATCGCTGAGTAGCCGAGCTCGAAACCATGAATTATTTGGCAGCAGCGATCCAGATGAGAAGCGGCTCGGACAAGGCCGCCAATCTCGCCACGGCGGAGCGGCTGGTGAGGCTTGCTGCCACGCGGGGCGCGCAACTGGCCGCTTTGCCGGAGGCTTTCAATTGGCGCGGAAGCCACCCGGAGGAGGGCTCGAACGCCGAGCGGCTCGACGGGGAAACTCTCGCGCGGATGGCAAGGCTGGCGCGTGAACTAGGGATTCATCTTTTGGCCGGCTCGATCACCGAGCGCTCCGAGGATGATTCGCGAAACTACAACACGTCAGTGATGCTCGGCCCGGACGGCCAGCGTCTTGCGGTGTACCGCAAGATCCATTTGTTCGACGTCGATCTCGCCGGTGGCCCAACCGTGCGAGAATCGGAGCGCAAGCTTGCCGGAACGGAAATCGCGGTGGCCAAGACGGCGCTTGGCCTGGTCGGGCTCAGTATCTGCTACGACCTCCGCTTTCCCGAGCTTTACCGCAGCCTTGCCTCAAGGGGCGCCACGGTTGTCACTGTGCCGAGCGCTTTCACCTTCACGACCGGCGAGGCCCATTGGGAGGTTCTGCTGCGCGCACGGGCTATCGAGAACCAATGCTACGTGCTGGCGCCCGCGCAGTACGGCCGCAACGTCCACGGGTATGCCGACTACGGCAATTCACTGATAGTCGATCCTTGGGGCCGGGTAGTAGCTCGCGCCAGCGAAGGCGAGGACGCCGTCATCGCCGGCATCGATCAGGACTACGTGTCGCAAGTACGCCGCGAGCTTCCCGCCCTGGACCATCGACGGCTCGCCGCAGGAGACAGAACTTGAAACCGCCAGCGCTGGCGGCGGTGCCAAAACGACCGCACACGGAAACTTGGTACGGAAAATGGCGACAGGAGCACTGAACGGAATCAGGATACTTGACCTCACTTCGGTCATCTCGGGACCTTACTGCACGATGCTGCTCGGCGATTTGGGCGCGGAGGTGATAAAAGTCGAGCCGCCCGAGGGCGACACGATGCGCCGGCTGGGTCCTCCCCAACGGGGCGGATTTTCCGCCGCCTTCTTGAATTTCAACCGCAACAAGCGAAGCGTCGTCATTGACCTGAAGAAGAGCCGCGGCCGCGACCTGGTCCATATGCTGGCGGTGCGCTCGGACGTCTTCGTGGAAAACTACCGCCCGGGCGTCGCCGAACGGCTCGGGGTGGGCTACGCCGATATCCGGCGCGTCAATCCCAAAATCGTCTACTGCTCAATCTCGGGCTTCGGAGCCAAAGGTCCGCACGCCAACCATCCCGCCTACGATCCGATAATCCAGGGCTATTCCGGTTTGGCGATGGTGCAGACGGGTGGGAAGGGACAACCATCGGTCGTCAAGATGGCAGTCGCTGACAAGGTGGCCGGGATGACTGCGGCGCTGAGCATAGTCGCGGCGCTTCACTCGGCACGGGTGCGCGGCGTGGGCCAATATCTGCGCGTGCCGATGCTCGAATCGATGATAGCTTTCACCGCCAACGACAGTTTCTACGGCTACACCTTCGTGCCCGAAGACGAGTTCGTCGCCCAGGCGCCGCGCAATGCCAGTCTCGACCCCTTCCGCACGCGCGACGGATGGATCGCGGTTGCAGCAGTCACCGACGCTCAGTACCAGCGCTTATGCGCAGCCGTGGGCCATCCTGAATGGTGGGACGCCGGCACCAACCGCCGCGAGCGGATCCGCGCTCTGCTGCGGGGTCTGGCCGGGCTTTTCCCCGAGCGTACAACCGCGCAATGGCTGGCCGCCCTGGAGGCGGCTGACGTCCCCTGCGGTCCGGTCCACGACTATGCTTCGTTGCTGCGCGACGAGGAGATCGCCAGCAACGAAAGTTTCATCGTCTACGATCATCCGCAGGCTGGCACCGTGCGCGCGGCCGGGCCGGCAGCCCGCTTCAACGAAACGCCGATGCGGATGTGGCGCATGCCGCCGGTCCTGGGCGAGCATACCGAAGAGGTGCTGCGCGAGATGAGCCTTGATCGCAGCCAGATCGAGGAGCTGCGCGCCAAAGAGGTGATCAACTGACAGGCCCTGTGCCCCCTCCGCACCATCCGTCTAAATGAACAGCGACGGCTCGCGCTGGCTAAGCCATACGAGACCCCGGTACGCATAGCCGATACCCGAGATCACGGTAAGCGCCACCGTCACGTAAAGCAGCGCATACCAGCTAGATGTGCGCCCGCTGCCGAACTCGACGAGCGCCCCAAATACGCAAGCGACTTGTAAGAAGGTTGCGCCCTTGCCCAGGTAGCTCGGCCGCACCGGGATACGCTCGCCCCCGAGCAGGCTTAGAAGGAGATAACCCAGAACGATGGTGACGTCCCGGATGACGACCACGGCGAGCACCCAGCCGGGCATCATGCGCCTGATCGCAAGCACGGTAAACGCGCTCAAGAGGAGAAGTTTATCGGCAAAGGGATCGAGAAAGGCCCCCAGTACGCTTCTATGCCCCGACCAGCGGGCCGCCTGTCCGTCCAGAGCATCCGTCAGAGCAGCAAACGCGAAGAGGCCCAGGGCGTAACCGCGCTCGCCCTTTAGCAACAGCACAATAAAGAGCGGAACGAGGCAGAGACGGCAGAGCGTAAGTAGGTTGGCAATGCTGAGCAGTTCTCCAAGCGACGGTTCCTGTACAGCATCGCCTTCACTTGTTACCGGCGACGGCGTCATCGCGGGCGTCCGCTCACCAAGCATGCTCAATGCGCCTTGGCTACGGCCTTGCGCAGCCTGCCGGCCGTCGGCGCGCTGACCAGCGCGCTTATCACGACCATCCCATCGCGATATTCCTCGCGCAGCACCTGCCCGTCACGGCGCGCCATCGCCACCAGGTCGCCGCGGGTGGCCGGAAGACGGACCTCTACCTGCTCGCGAAGCCCGGCGAAGAAGCGCGCCAGTGCGGAGCGCAGATCCTCCAACCCCTGGCCGGCAAGTGCCGATACATACAGTGCGCCCCGGTACGCGTTAACCGGCCCGCTCAGCAGGTCCGCCTTGTTCATAACCACCAGGCGCGGCGTCTCGGCTACACCGATCTCCTCGAGCACCCGATCGACCACCTCCATCCGCTCGGCCCGCAGCGCCGAACCGGCGTCAACCACATGGAGCAGCAAGCTCGCCGTGCGCACCTCTTCCAGCGTCGCCTTGAAGGCTTCGATAAGTGCGTGCGGCAGCCGATGAATAAAGCCCACCGTGTCCGACAACATCACCTGCGTCCGGCCTGGCAGCGTGAGGCTGCGTATCGTAGGGTCGAGCGTCGAGAACGGACGGTCGGCGGTTTCAACCCCGGCGGCCGTGAGCGCGTTCATCAGGGTAGACTTGCCCGAATTCGTATAGCCGACCAGGGCGACCGTTGGGTAAGGAACCTCGAGCCGGCGCCGGCGCTGCACCCGGCGGGAGCGCTCGACGTCGGTCAAGCGCCGCCTGAGGCGAGCCAGGCGATCGCGAAGACGGCGGCGATCGACCTCAAGCTGGGTCTCTCCGGGCCCGCGCGTGCCTATCCGGCCTCCGGCTCCCGCACCGCCCCGCAGGCGCGAGAGGTGGGTCCAATGGCGGGTCAGGCGCGGCTGCAAGTAACTGAGCTGCGCGATTTCGACCTGAAGCTTGCCTTCCAGGCTCCGGGCGCGCTGCGCAAAGATGTCGAGGATAAGCTGGCTCCGGTCGACGACCCGTATTCCCAGAGCCTGCTCCAGGTTGCGGGCCTGAACGGGGCTCAACGGATGGTCGAAAATAGTCATCGTAGCGGCGACCTCAGCTACGAGCCTGCCCAGCTCAGAGAGCTTGCCGCTGCCGATAAAGGTGCGCGGATCGACGGCCCTCAGTCTCTGGAATAAGCTACCCGCGACCTGGGCACCGGCGCTCTCGGCCAGCGCTTTCAGTTCGGCTAGCGATTCTTCTTCGCCGATTGCCTCGCCGCCCCGCTCGACCTCGGCGCCAACGAGCACGGCTCGCTCAATTCCCGCCGTTGAAACCGCTGTGCTTGCGATAGCAGTTAGAACCTCGTCAGATTCCAAGCCCAGTCTAGCAAAGTGCGAGGCGGCGGCTAAGCGGCTCTGGACCAGGGCGGTAATACCCCGCCGGCCTCAGTGCAGGCTTACTGCGCCGGGCGCAATAACCTCCTCTACCCGGGTGACGAATTCTTCCGTAGGCGCAACCCGCAAGCTACCGCCGACGAGAAAAACCGCCTCGCTTCCGTTGTCAAGGCCCACGTGGAGATAGACCAGGGCGCGCCCGGAACTCTGCTGCATCGCCTCTCGCAGGCGCTCGAGCGTTGTTGTTTCGATTTGGCGGCGGCAGGCGCTGATATGAACCTCGCGCACGGCCTCGACCAGCGCCGTATTGAGCGCGCGCAGCTCGTCCAGGATCACTTGGGCGCGCTCCTCGTCGAGGTCGAGCTTGCCGCGTGCCACCACGGGTTCGTCACCGTGGAGCAACGCTTCGTAGCGCCGGTAGGTCTCCGGCCATGCGATCGCTTCCACCGTCCCTTCGCGATCCTCGAGCGTGCAAACGGCGTAGCGTTTCCCGCTCTTGTTGTTGCGCAGCTTCACGCCCTGGATCACGCCGGCCAGCGTCACAACGCTGCCGTCAGGCACCGTGGCAAGCTCGGCGGTAGAAAGGTGCTTCAGCCGGCGCAGTTCGCGCTCGTACTTGTCGAGCGGATGGCCGGTGACGTAGAACCCAAGCGCCTCCTTTTCGTAACGAAGCCTCTCCTTGGGATCCCACGCTGCTGGTGCCGGGCGCGCTGGCGAGACGGCCGGGCGCGCGACGGAGGCGCCAAAAAGGCCCATCTGGCCGGCCTGCAACCCCTGTTCACTGCGTTGCGCAAGGCGCAGCGCGTCCTCGACCCGCGCCATCAGGGCTCCGCGCTCGTCGCCCGTCGAATCGAAGGCGCCGCACTTCACGAGCGCTTCCAGAACGCGCCGATTGATGAGCTGGACTCCGAGACGGTTGCAGAATTCTTCGAGACTCCCGAACTGCCCGCCCTCCTCGCGCGCTTTCAGGATCGCCTCGGCACTCTTGACTCCGACGCCGCGGATGGCGCCCAGGCCAAAGCGGATCGCGTCGTTCGCCACGGTGAACTTCACCCGGCTCTGATTAACGTCGGGCGGAAGAAGCGGAATCCGCATCTCCTGCAACGCCGCGATATTTTTGTAAGTCTTATCGACATCGTCCATGTCGAGCGACATAAGTGCCGCCATAAACTCGCGGGGAAAGTGCGCCTTGAGATACGCGGTCGTATAGGTGGTCAGCGCGTAGGCAGCAGCGTGCGAGCGATTAAACCCGTACGACGCAAAGGTCGCAATCTGCTCGAATACCGACGCTGCCAGGGACGCCGCAACGCCGTTGCGCTCGGCCCCGAGTACGAAGCGCTCGCGCTCCCGCTCCATCACGTCCTTCTGCTTCTTGCCCATCGCGACTCGCAGGCTGTCGGCTTCTTCCAGCGTGTAGCCCGACAGGGCCTGCGCCACGCGCATCACCTGCTCCTGGTAGAGGATGACCCCGTAGGTGTCGCGCAGCACGGGTTCGAGCAGCGGATGCGGGTAGACAACCGGCTCACGGCCATGCTTGCGGTGTATGTAGGGCTCGACCATGCCGGAGTCGAGCGTGCCGGGGCGAAAAAGCGAGATCGCCGCTATCACGTCTTCGAAATTGGAAGGCTTCAGCTCGGTCAGGAAGCGGCGCATCCCGGAGCCTTCCATCTGAAAGACGCCCACCGTGTCGCCGCGCGACAGCAATCGGTAAGTCTCCGGATCGTCGAAACTCAAGCGGCTTAGGTCGGGCGGCGTGCCGCCACCCGCCCGGATAAGGTCTCTGGCGTCCTTGATCAGGGTCAGGTTTTTGAGCGCGAGAAAATCGAACTTAACCAGGCCGATTTCCTCGATCCCCTTCATCGAATACTGCGTGATGGCCATCTGGCCCTCGCTGCGCTCCTTGTCGAAGTACAGCGGGACGAGGTCCGAGAGCGGCTCGTTGGAGATAACAACGCCCGCGGCGTGCCGGGAAGCGTGGCGCAAAAGACCTTCGAGCTTGCGGGCGTACTCGAAGAGTTCCGGATGAGCCTCGGCTTCGGCCCGCAGGCGCGGTTCCATCTCCAGAGCGGCGGCCAGCGGAAAGTCGCGTCCCTGCTTGGGCGCGGGGTAGAGCTTGGCGATGCGGTCGGTTTCCGCGAACGACAGGCCAAGTACGCGGCCGACGTCGCGGATCGCCTGCTTGCCCTTGATGGTGCCGAAGGTGATTATCTGGGCAACCCGATCGGCACCGTATTTTTCCGCCACGTAGGCCAACACCTCGTCGCGCCGCTCGAAGCAGAAGTCGACGTCAATGTCCGGCATCGAACGGCGTCCCGGGTTAAGCCAGCGTTCGAACAGGAGCTTGTGCTCGATCGGGTCGAGTTCGGTGATACCGAGCGCATAGGAGACCAGGCTTCCGACAACCGAGCCCCGCCCCGGACCCACCGGGATGCCGCGGCTGCGGGCGTAGCCGATAAAGTCGGCTACGATAAGCATGTAGCCCGAGAAACCCATCTGGCAGATTGCCGGGAGTTCCCGATCCATCCGCTCGTAGTAAGGCGTCTCGTCGAAATCTCCCCGCCGAGCGTGAAGCTGCGTAAGCCGCTGCGCTAGTCCGGCGCGCGCCCTGCTCTCTACCGATTCGTCCAGGTTTTCCTGGGCGACACCCGGCGGAGTCGGAAAATGGAACTTGCCTAGCTCGAGTTCGAAATCGATTCGCTGCGCAATATCGACCGTGTTGCGTATCGCTTCGGAATCCGGCCCGAAGGCGGCCGCCATCTCGGCCGGCGTCTTGACGTACAGCTCGTCGGTATCGAAGCGCCAGCGCGTTTCGTCGGCTAGTGTCTTGCCGGTCTGAATGCAGAGCAGGACTTCGTGCGCGCGGGCGTCCTCGCGGTGAAGGTAATGGCAGTCATTGGTCGCGACGGTGGGTAGTCCCAGCTCGGCCGCCAGCTCGGTGAGCAGTCCGTTGAGCGGCGCATGAAGCCGGTTGTCCTGAAGTTCGACGTAAAAACGGTTTGGGAAGAGGCGAGCGTAGGTCTGAGCGGCCTCGCGCGCCTTGTCACGACGCCCCGCCCGCAGCCATCGCGCCATTTCGCCCGAAAGGCATCCCGAAAGCGCGATCACGCCGTCCGACAGCTCGGCAAGAATCTCTTTGTCGATGCGCGGCTTGTAGTAAAGGCCTTCGCGGTAAGCGGCCGTCAGCAGCCGGCAGAGGTTGCGGTAGCCGCTGCGGTTCTGAGCAAGCAGGATGAGATGATAGTTGCCACCTCCGTCCAAATCATCGCTGCGGGGGCCTTGGCTGCGGTCGGTGCGGTGACCTGGTGCGAGGTAGGCCTCGCAACCGATGATCGGTTTGATGCCCTGCTGCGTCGCTTTGCGAAAGAACTCGACCGCACCGAACATGTTGCCATGGTCGGTCATCGCGATGGCGTTCATGCCGGCGCTTTTCACCTGGTCGAGGAGGGGGCCGATTTTGTTCGCCCCGTCGAGCAGGCTGTACTGGGTATGAACGTGGAGATGGACGAAACTCACCGCTGGCGCCTCCTCCTCCACCGCGCCGGATGTCCCTAACGCCTTCGCACTCGCGCCGCCCGGCGCACCAGCCCGGCCTGGCCGGCAAGGTGCGGCGCAGCTAACCGGCGCGCCTCTTCACCGCTACTTCTTAGGCCCGCCCGGCGCTGCTGCCTCTTTCCCCTTGGGCTCGCCTTCCGCCTCGGCCGCCGGAGCTTCTGCGGCACCAGCCTCAGGTGCGGCAGCAACCTCGGCTGGCGCGGCGGCCGGAGCCGCCTCGACCGTAGGCGGAAGCACGGTCACTACCGGATAGTCAGTTTCGAAGACCGGGCGCACGCCCGAGGTAAATTGCAGTTCGGAGACGTGAATGACGTCATGGATCCCGAGCGCTGAAACATCGACCTCGATGAACTCCGGTATCTCGAGCGGCAGGCATTCGACCTTAATCTCGCGTTCGAGCGGCTGGAGGATCCCGCCAAGCCCGACCCCAACCGCCCGCCCGCTGAAGCGAAGCGGTACGGAAACTCCCACCGGCTTGCCCAGGTCGACCTCGTAAAAGTCAACGTGCAGGATCGCACCGCTCACTGGCGCATGCTGCACGTCTTTTACGATTATGTACTTGCCCTCGAGCTCCGGCGCTTGTGAGCGAAGCCGGATAAGCCGCTGGTGGGAGATGGCCCCAAGATGCGCCGCAAGCTCGTCGCTGCTGACTTTCAGAGCGATGGCCGGCCGTGCCGGTCCGTAAAGAATTCCCGGAACGTCGCCCGCACGCCTGAGCGCGCGCGCCTGTCCCTTGGAGCGGACTCCTCGCTGGTCACAGACTAGTTCTGCAGTCTCCATAGTTTTTCGGTCGCGGTTCGCCGGATCAACCGTCTAGTTGAAGAGCGAACTGACCGACTCCTCATTATGAATGCGGCGCACCGCCTCTGCTATCAGGCTTCCAACCGACAGAACCTTTAGCTGCGGCAACTCAGCCTGCGCCTTGGGCCTAAGTGGGATGGTATTGGTGGTAACGATTTCGGTTAGCGGCGCCTGGTTGAGCCTCTCGCATGCCGGGTCGGAAAGCACCGGGTGAGTGGCGGAAGCGAATACCTGGGCCGCTCCGGCCTCGGCCACAACTCGTGCCGCCTCGGTAAGCGTGCCCCCCGTGTCGATCATGTCGTCCACGAGAAGAGCCACCGAACCCCGCACCTCGCCCACTAGGCGCATCTCGGCGACCTCGCTCGCCCGTTTGCGCCGCTTGTCGATAATCGCCAGATCGGCATTCAACCGGCGCGCGAAGGCCCGCGCCCGCTCGACGCCGCCTGCGTCGGGCGACACCACTACGAGACGCTGGGCGTCGAGGCGTTTCTTCAGATACTGAGTCTGCACCGGCATCGCGTAGAGGTTATCCACCGGAATATTGAAGAAGCCCTGAATCTGGCCGGCGTGAAGATCCACGGTCAGCACCCGCGAGGCTCCGGCGACCGTGATAATGTCGGCGACCAGCTTGGCGCTTATCGGCACGCGGGGCGCCACTTTGCGGTCCTGACGAGCGTAGCCGAAATATGGAATGACAGCCGTTATGCGGCCTGCCGAGGCTCGGCGCAGCGCGTCCATAAGCAGCAGCAGTTCCATCAGGTTTTCATTTGGCGGCGTACAAATCGACTGAAGCACGAAGCAGTCGCCGCCACGAACGTTCTCCCGGATCTCGACGACCACCTCACCGTCCGGAAAACGGCCTACTTCAGCCTCGCCCAGGCGTACCGATAGGTACTCACACACCTCGCGCGCCAAAGCCGGATTCGAATTGCCAGTGAAGATTTCCAGCTCGTCTTTTGCCCGCTCAGCCATTGTCGAAACTATGCCTAAAAATCGCTCAATTATCGCATTTCAAGCCGCCGCTAACGATTCCCCGCCTTCCCATCGTACCGTTGCCCACCGAGTGGGCTGGGCGGGAAGGATTCGAACCTTCGAATGCCAGGTCCAAAGCCTGGTGCCTTACCAGCTTGGCGACCGCCCAGACGCAGAGTTGCCCGGTCTTTAGGAGCCGGCCTGCGACCAGCTCAACTATACGTCAAACTCACGCCGTGCCACGAACTACGCAGGCGGTTTCGCCAAGCCGTGTCGAACACGACCCAAGGCCAAACAAGGCGAACAGCGCCTTTGCCCCGTCTTATGCCCGGATTGCGGCGATGTTACTGAGGGAAGCCCGGCAGGTCAACGGTACTGCCCGGATGTCATCCCGTTACACTTGGTCTTCAGGCTTGTGCTTGGGCGGCCGCAGAGCTTGGCACCGAACGCGCCCGAAAGACTCGAGCCCACGGCGCTAACCCACTCATCGAAGCGGCCGCCACGTCGGCCTGCGTGGCCGCGTCGTACAGCGCAAAAACAGCTCCCCCGCTTCCGCTCATAGCGCATCCCAGCGCTCCTGTCGTTTCCAGTTTTGCCTTTAATTCGCCGATAGGCGGATAACGTGCTGCTGCAACCGCTTCCAAGCCATTAACCAGATGGTGCGCCGCAATCCTTCCGCTAAGAATCTCATTGAGATCCACGTCACCGATCGGCGCGTCGAAACCCTCCGGGCTAAGTGCCTGGAACATCTCCGCCGTCGATACCTCGACAGGTGGTACCGCAATAACGAGCTCCAACGCCGGAAAAGATCGCAGCACCTCGATTCGCTCGCCGATACCGCCAACCCGAGCCGGACGCGGGTTGAGGAAAAAGGGGACATCAGCTCCGAGCCGTAGCGCCAATTGCCCAAGCCGGACGGGATCGTCGACTCCGTTAAGCGCGGCCATCATCCGAAGTACAGCGCCAGCATCGCTCGACCCGCCCCCCAGCCCTGCTCCTGATGGAATCCGCTTAGCAAGCCCGATTCTCACAGCCGCATCGAGCCGAAAGTCCCGCAGGAAGGCGTCGGCTGCCCGCCAGGCAAGGTTGCTGGCGTCCGTCGGCGCGCCAGCGCCGTATACCACCAGTTCCACCGAGCGAGCGCACGCCGGCCGTAGCTCGAGTGTCACCAGATCGGCAAGCGAGACCGGCACGAAGATGGAATCAAGCAGGTGATAACCATCACTGCGCCGCCCAACGACCCTCAAAAATAGATTGATCTTCGCCGGCGCAAATTCCGACAAAAGCTTGACCATCAGCGGCCTAAAAGCGCGAACCCCCGGGTCCCGGCGCTCCGGTTCTCCTGGACACGTGGCTCGAGGGCGGGGGTCGGCGCATCTGATCGAGCGCCCTGTAAGCGTCGCGCTTTATAATGCCTATGAAGCCAAACAGGGCAAGCCCAACGCCTGCCACCACGAGCACCTGACCTGTCATGAAAGTGGCGTGATAGTAATCCATCCGGGCAGCGGCGTAAGACAGGCGGCGCTGTCGGAATGGCCTCAGCACTCCGATGTCCACCTGCGCGTCCAGCTCGTGGAAACGCTCGTAGGGAGAGGTCCCGTTCTGGGGAGCGGGGGCCTGGGCGATTATCGCGGCATACTGGCGAGTCCGCTCGAGACCAACCAGCCAGTTGCCGACACCTAGGGCAACAAGTGCGAGCCCCCCCACAACACGCCAGTCGGTATAAACATCGACGAGCTTCATCGGGTGAGGACCGGGAATCGGCTTTTAATCATCTTATAACGGCGTGCACAGGACGCGGTCGCTCGGAATCTGCTGGCCGTACCCGTGACGGCCGGCCTCATTTTTGCGCCTCACCGATAACGACGCGTATGTTGTCGGTGCTGGAGAACTCTATACCACGGCCCGACGCGAAAATCGCTCCTTCGGCGTTGAACTTCTCGCTTGGGCAAGGGCCCATCTTCGGACTGAAACTTAGATGCAGCTCGCAGGTCCCTTGCGCATGCACCACGTAGGTTCCCGCAATTGTTCCCCAGCACACCGTCCCGCCCGCGTTGAAGCTCTCGCTACCCGAGAGTCCTCCGCGGCCGTTTAATTCCAGCAGTCCCGAACCTGCAATCGGTCCTGGGAGCGTCCCGGCGGCCAGTACTCGGCCGTGAAAGCCAAAGGCGTAATGACCCGACAAGATCCAGGGACCCAATTCGCGGGGGCGCTTTACCCGTGCCGCCGCCAGTCCTGCGAGTCCAATTGCCATCACTATAGCTCCGGTCCAGAAAGCCACCCGCTTCATAAGCTTCCTCGATTAGGTTGGCCGCGCGCCCGGAGCCGCTCTTCAAAGCCCAGCACCGGTTTCCACGCGATTATGCAGCCTTGCCGCGACACGCATCATAGTTTAGCTGAGCAATCGTAGCGCATAGCCGCGATCCAAGGGACGGGCAGGATGATGGCTTCGGATTCCCCCGCCGGCAGACCACCCCCGTGGACCACGAGGTGCCTGCCTTGGGCGGGCGCTATAATGGCGCCATGCCTATTCGGACCTGAACCCAGGATGCCAGCACCGGGAGTAAAAGGCCGTCCAGTTCGAAGTTTACCGGTACGGACATGGAACGCGGGCGCTGCGGCCGCAGATACGGCGGACTTGACGTGACGTCATGGGACCGTATCTCCCACCTGAGCCGCACCGCGTAGGATCTGAAGCAAACGCACAGGCCGCTGAACGAGGAGAAGCACGATGAACTCGAGCGTCAACTTTGCGGACCGGCTTGCTGAAACAACCAAACGAAAGGAAAGCGTCGTTGTGCTCGGCGTAGACCCGCAGCTCGACACGTCCGAAGCACCTGGCATTCCCGAGGACTACACACTCACCCGCTTTTGCTGCGATATCGTCGAGGCCTGCGCCGAATCTGCGGTTGCCGTCAAGCTCCAGCTCGCCTTCTTCGAGGCGCGCGGGATAGAGGGAATGCACGCGCTCAGCGAGGTGGTCGCTTTCTCACGCCGCCTGGGCCTCATTACCATCGCCGACGCCAAACGCGCTGACATCGGTTCGACCTCGGACGCCTATGCCACGGCCTACCTCGGACGGGACCGTTTCGGGTGCGATGCGGTAACCGTCAACCCTTACCTGGGCAGCGACGCGCTCGCGCCGTTTTTTGCAAAGGCCCGGGAGGGGCACGGAATTTTTGTTCTGGTCAAGACCTCGAACCCGTCGTCGGGGGAGTTCCAGGATCTGAAGGTTGAAGGTGGCGGCGCTCTGTGGGAGGCAGTGGCCCGGCGGGTAGACGGATGGGGCGCCGGTTTCGTCGGCAGCTCAGGCTTGAGCCAGGTTGGCGCCGTGGTTGGCGCCACCTACCCGGCGCATGCGCGCCGGGCGCGCGCCCTGATGCCGCGGGCCGTGATGCTCGTGCCAGGTTACGGAGCCCAGGGGGCAAGCGCCGCCGACGCGGTTGCCGCCGCGCGCGCCGACGGTTCGGGAATCGTGGTCAACGCCGGCCGTACTCTCATGTACGCCTACCGCAGGCGTCCTGACCTGGACCCGGCGCTTGCGGCCGGAGAGGCTTGCGAGGCGATGCGGCTTGCGCTGAACGGGGCGCTAGCCCGGCGAACGCCGGCGAGCGGCTAGTGTGGTGTCCCGTTAATACCCTCAATAAAAAACCGCCTCACGCAGTGCGTCATTCTGAGAGGCTGTGAATTTTTCCTGTCATTCCGAGCGCAGCGAGGAATCCCCGCTGCGGGGTGAAGCAAAACCGCCTTCGGCGGATTCCTCACTTCGTTCGGAATGACGTGCGAAGCGCGAAGGACGGCAAAAGAAAGCCGCTTCGCTGATGGCTCAGAATAAGACGTGAAATCGGAGCGTGAAAAATTCACAAACTCTGAGCGCCAGCGAAGAATCCGCAGCCGCCATTCTTGCGGCTGCGATGGACTTCCTTCGGCAAACCCAGCCAAATCGCGCGGCCAAGGAATGCCGCGCGGATCCTTCGACTCCGCGCGCAGACTCGCTGCGCTCAGAGGCTGTGAAGAAATTGACTCTGAGTGGTGACGACTGGCCGGCTGGAGCGTGAAATGCGGAATCCAGAGGAGTGTGGGTTGGAGCAAGTAGTGGAGTGGATCGCGAGCTCTGCTGCT
>JAJYVB010000030.1 GCA_021792265.1 Deltaproteobacteria bacterium
CTTCGTCCAGCAACCGGGTCGTTGTCGGTATCTCGAAAAAAGCGTTGTAAATCCATCCCCGCGGAAAACGCATCACCCTCGCCTGTAACCACTAACACTTTCGTTTCGGGATCCACCGCAAGCTGCTCGAGCACGGAGTCCATTTCGTAGTGAAGCTGCGGACTCATCGCGTTGCGCTTTGCCGGGCGACTGAGAATCACCCACGTGATTCCATCTTCCTTTTGCACTTTCACTGTCTCATAGGTCGTAGCATTCATGGCAGTCTTCGCCTTAAACGCCGGGCTTGCGGACGGGGCGTAATATTCGAACGTCTGCCGTCGTGCGTTCAGCGGGCGGGTTGTCGCGGTCCTCGTGTTGTGCCCATTTGCGGAAGACCGCCGTGAAGACGCAAATCATGTAGAGGCCCTGGCCAACCCACATCAAAAGACCGCCCAGTACCTGGTCTTCGATGGGCGAAATTCCCCAGGGATGGGGTCCTTCCGCGTACCAGGGATAAACCACGTTCCGATCCATCGTGATCGGCGCACCCACCGCGGTCATCGGGATCATGAGCAGGAACAAGTACAGGATCTGCATCGGGTACGAGAGGCGCGGGAACTCAGCCATCGGGCTCAGAAGCGGCCACCATAACATCACGCCCGTTGTGAGAAAGAGCAGGTGGAAGGTGATATGGACCGCTTCGTTGCGGCACATCAGGTCGTAGAAGAGCGGATGATGCGCGAGCGTGAAGATCAGCGCGAAACTGAGGAACGCGACCAGCGGTTTGGTAAAGAATGCCGCCAGCGGGCGGACGGGCCGGCTGAGCATCACCGGCCGCAGCATCCAGTCCGGCAGGCCCGCCAACAGCAGCGGAGGCACCACCAGCGTTAGCAGCAGATGCTGCAGCATGTGGGCCGTGAAAAGGCGGGCGTCTTCGAGTTCGTCGAGCGGTCCGGTAAGCGCCAGGAACATCACCAACAGGGCGCACACAAAAGCTGCCACCTGGCGGCGGCGCGGCCGCCGGCCCAGCCGGTGCGCGGCCCAGAAATAGAGCGCGGCGAGAGCTGCCGTCCCGACGACTACACTGGGCGCCAACTCGCCGAACAACTCCATCGCGGCCCTCCTAAGCTACTACAATGCAAAAGACAAATGATGCAGCAGATACTCGAACAACAGCAACAGCGATATCGCCAGCGTCACCGCCAGCATCAGGGGGAAGATGAAGAAGGTGGTAAAGACCTTGCTGTCGTAGTGCAGATGCATGTAGAACATCGCGACCAGCGAGAACTTGGCGATCGCCAGGATTATCAGCAGAGGCACCAGCACCGGCTGCAGGAACTGCACGTAGAAGACCGTCAGTTCCATTCCGGTCAGCAGAATCAGGAAAACCGCTACGGTTACGTAGATGCTTACGCCCGGATGCTCGTGCTCCAGGGCCGCGGATTGGGCAATGTTGGCGCTCATGCGTGCTTCACCGTCCGCATCAGGTAAACCAGCGTAAAGATGACGATCCACACCACGTCGACGAAATGCCAATAAAGTCCGGCGATCTCGACGGCCAGGCTCCGCTTGCTGTCGATTTTGCCCAGGAATCCCGCAATCGCCAGCGTCACCAGCCAGCATACGCCGATGAACACGTGGAAGCCGTGCGTGCCGACGAGCGTATAGAAAGTCTGGCCGAAGATGTTGGTCTGCATGTATAGGCCTTGCAGGTAAAAGTCGGTGAACTCGTAAACTTGGCCGCCCAGGAAGATGCAGCCGAAACCGGCTGTGCCGAGGAGCCAGATCCGGCCCCACTTGTCGTCGCCCCGGCGAAAGGCGGCAAGCGCGAGCACCATCAAGAGGCTGCTCATCAGCAGGATGAACGTGCTGAAGGACGTCAGCGGGATATTCAGAATCTGGGCGTCTGGTCCGGCGAGGTTGCGGCTCTTGTACACCATGTAAGTCGAAATCAGCGCGGTGAAGAACACGCATTCAGAGCCAAGAAACGCCCACATACCGGCCTTACGGTTGTCGACGCCGCGGTAAAAGACCGGCTCGCTTTCCGCAGCTTCCTCGCCATGGGCCGGGTACTCGAAGGCCATGGCGATAATGCTCAGAGCGACGACCATCCCGCCCAGGATTACGATCCGCAGCCAGGCGAGCGCGCCGACGCCCATCAGGAAAACTCCCAGGGCGAAGAGCAGCGGGTAAAGCGACGGCGCAGGCATATGTATATGCTCGGCCGCCTCGGCAGCAGCATGGGCCGCGGCAGTCGCTCCAGCCGCAGACGAGCCGCCACCATGCGCCCCGGCCAGCGTCCCGTACTTCTGCACCCAGAAGTCGTCCCGCGAGCCGCCTTCGGGCAGCACGGCGAAGTTATAGGCGGGCGGCGGCGAGGCCACCGACCACTCCAGCGTCCGGCCGTCCCACGGGTCGGCCGCTGCTTTTTCGCCACGGCGCAACGTCAGAAGGATGTTCGCGAAAAAGACGATGAAGGAGACCGCCTGAATGTAAGCGCCAATGGTCTCGACAAAGTTGAGCGTGGACCATCCCATGCCCGGAGCGTACGTGTAGATGCGCCGCGGCATGCCCCACGTTCCCAGCCAGTGCATCGGGAAGAACGTCAGGTTGAAGCCTATGACCAGCAGCCAGAATTGCCATTTGCCCAAGGTCTCGTCGAGCATCCGGCCGGAAATCTTTGGGCACCAATAGTAAAAAGCGCCCAGGATCGCGAACAGGACGCCGCCGCCCAGCACGTAATGGAAATGGGCGACCACGAAATACGAGTCGGTCTGCTGGAGATCGATCGGCGCGCTGGCGTGCATGATGCCGCTCAGTCCGCCGATTGTGAACTCGATAATGAAGGCCAGCGCAAACAGCATCGCGGTGGTAAACCGCAAGCGCCCGCCCCAGACCGTCGCGATCCAGCTAAAGACCTTGATGCCGGTCGGAATCGCGATCAGCATCGAGGTGATCGCGAAGGTCGCGTCCGCAATCGGACCCATCCCAGTCGCAAACATGTGGTGGCCCCAGACGCCGTACGAGAGGAACGCGATGAGCACCAGCGAGTAAGCCATCATCGGATAGCCGAACAGCGGCTTGCGCGAGAAGACCGGCAGGATCTCGGAAATCATCCCGAACGCCGGCAGCGCCATGATGTAGACCTCGGGGTGGCCGAAGATCCAAAACAGGTGCTGCCACAAAATAGGCGTCGCGCCGGCTGTCACCCTGTAGAAGTGGGTGCCGAAGAAGCGGTCAAGGAAAAGGAAAATCAGCCCTACGGTCAAGGCCGGGAAAGCGAGCAGTATAAGGATGGTCGTCACCAGGATCGCCCACATGAACATCGGCATCCGCATAAACGTCATCCCGGGCGCCCGCATGTTGACGATGGTGACGAAGAAGTTGAGCGCAGCCAGCACCGAAGAGACGCCCAGGATAAGCAGCCCGATGTCCCAGAAGTCGATATTGAGGCCGGGCGAATACTGCGACTCGGTCAAATTGGCGTACCCGAACCATCCGGCATTGGGCAGCCCGCTCGGGACGGTGCCCAGGTTCAACACGTGCGTCACCAGGCCCAGATGCATGAAGACCGCACCTGCCAGGAAAAGCCAGTAGCTGAGCGCGTTGATGCGCGGGAAGGCGACGTCGCGCGCGCCAATCTGCAAGGGGATGAGGAAGTTGGCGAAGAAACCGGTCTCCAGCGGCATGATCACCAGGAAGATCATCGTGGTGCCATGCATCGTGAAGATCTGGTTGTACCACGCGGCGGTCAGTACGTGGTTGTCGGGACGCATAAGCTGGGTGCGGATGAGCATCGCTTCAGTCCCGCCCACCAGCATCAGTAAGAGCGCGGTTACGCCGTAAAGCACCGCGACACGCTTGTGATCGACGGTGGTCAGCCAGCCGAGGATTCCGCCTCCTTCGAGGTAGTGCGGTCCTTCAACGGGGAGTGGCTTTGGTTGAGCTGCCATAGGTTACTTCCCTGTTCTCCCTACTTGAGGCTTTCGAGGTACGCGACCAGCTCATCGAGCTCTTTGCCACGTACGCCAAGCGCAGGCATCCGCGCCCCCGGCTTTACTTCGGGCGGATTGGCGATCCACCGCGCCAGGTTCTTCGGATTGTTGTCCAGAATGCCTGCGGCGATGGTGGTACGACTACCGAAATGCGTCAGATCCGGCCCTCTGAAGCCGTAAGTATACTGCTTTGAAAAGCCGGAAACACCCCGGATCTGGTGGCAGATGGCGCAGGGAGCGTTCTTGTAGATCGCGGCACCCGCGGCGGCCGGACCCGAGCCCGGGTTAACCGGCGGCTTAAGCTGATGGTCCATCCACTTTTTGAACCCATCCTGCGTCTGAACGAAGACCCGAAAGCGCATGTTCGCGTGCGACAGGCCGCAGAACTCGGCGCACTGGCCGTAGTATTCGCCCGGTGTGTTGGCGATCAGCGTTATCTGGTTGACCTGACCCGGGATAACGTCGCGTTTGCCGCCGAGCGCGGGCACCCAGAAACTGTGGATGATATCGGCCGAGGTCAGCTCGAAATGAATCTCGCGGTTGACTGGCAGATGAAGCTCGTCGGCCGTTTGGATGTGGTACTGAGGGTAGCTGAACTCCCACCACCACCGATGGGCGATCACCTTGACCGTCAGCGCGTTCTTGGGCCAGCGGTTGGGCTGGGTGCGGATTATCGTGCGTACCGTGGGCACAGTGATCGCCAGCAGGATAAGCGCGGGGCCAATAATCCAGGCAAGCTCCAGACGTGTATCCGACTGAAAGGCCGCGGGCTCCGTTGGGTCGCCCACGCGCGTCGAGAACCAGAAAATCGCCAGCGCCAGTGCGGCAACAACGATCGCCAGGACCAACAGGTCCCAGAACGTTACCTGGACAAAGAGCGAGTAAATCCAGCTCGCCAGGTTACTCTTGGTGACCAGCGTGTTCATCGGATGGTGCTGGCCGGCGCATCCCGCCAGTGCACCACCCACAGCAACGCCCATCAGACGACGCAACAGAACCCTCATCGGAGCTCTCCAGAATGGCCGGAGGTTGCGCTTTGGGCCACCAGCTTCAGCCCCGGCGCGGAACACAAAAAGAAGGCTCCGGCGAACCCGATCGTCACCAGCGCCTCGACCCAGCCAAAGGGAATTGTCCGCGGCGACAGCGACGGCACCACCAGCACGTACATTTCAAGCCAGATGCCGGCGAGGCCCAGCGCCGCCACGCTTCCCAGGATGGCCGGAGTGCACTTGGGCCGCCGCCCGAGCAGCACCACGAACGGAATCAACCAGACCATAATCGGCACGCTCCATCCGAGCACCGACCACGGAAAGACTTGGGTCCGTTCGACAATGAAAAAGGTTTCGACGGGGATATCGGCGTACCAGATGACCAAGTACTGGGCGAAAGTTAGATAGATCCAGAAGATCGAAAAGGCGAAGACCAACTTGCCCAGATCATGCAATACGGTGGGGCTCGAAAAGACGCTGCTACCTAACCGCGACCGCATCAGCACCGCCGTCAGCGACATAGCAACCAGCGCCGCCCAAAAAACGCTCGCGAAGAAGTAGGCGCCAAACAGCGTGCTGCGCCAGACCGGCGAAAGCGACATCACGAGGTCGAAGCCGATCAGTGAGTAGATGCCCGCAAAGCACAGAGCCACTGCCGGCGACAGCCGCCGCATCACATTAGGCGGCAGCACGATGTTGTCGGGGTTTCTTGCCCAGCGCTGCACGTCGGCGCGCCGCGAAGAGCGCACGAACCAGAGACTTAGTGCGGTCATGACAAACAGCCCGATTCCGTCGCGGGCGAACAGGAACGGGGTGTTCAGCCACTTTGCCTTCTGAGCCGACACCGGGTGCAGGATCCAAGGGAAGATCTCGGTGCGGCCGAGGTACAATCCCCAGAAAAGCACGAAACCGATGGGCAGGAACCCGGCGAAAGCCTCCGCCAGGCGATAGGTGGTCGATCCTGCCCAGCGCGCCTGGGTCAGATAAAATGCGGCCGAAGCAACGACACCGCCCTGCGCCAGGCCCATCCAGAACAGAAGATTAACCAGAAACGCTTGCCAGGCTCGCGCCGACGCCCCCTGCATAAAGGCCACGAAGAAACCGACCAGGCCCGCCACCAGCAGCAGCACGGACACGGTCATCAGAGGGCCCAGGTCAAGGTTGACCGCTGCCGCCGCCGGCGGGTCGGCCGTCGCCGCAGGCGAAGTTCGCTCAGAATTGGAAGTCATCTTTGCCGTTCTCTTTCCATCCTCGATATGATGTCGGATCGCAGAACCCTCCGGCTCCGCCCTAGCCGCAGACCGCCGCCTCTTTGGGTGCGGCTACACGGTCGGGCGCGGTCGTACCCGGCGATGGTTCCGGACCCGGCCGCGGGCAATGAAAGCTAAGCGGCCTCGCGCGTTACCTCGTCGGCTCCAGCCTCCTTGAGCAACGCCTCGACCCGCACGCTATCTGCCTCGTCGCACCTCACCAGCACGCCAAAACGGTCTTCGGCAAACCGCGGCTCGTAGCCTTCAATCGGGTCCAGCGCAGGCAACCCGCCGAAAAAGAACAAGCTCCCGACCGCCGAAAGTCCGCCGAACAGGACCATCAGCTCGAAGACGATGATCAAGTAGGGTGGAATGGAGGCTATCGGCATGCTGTCGACGTTCAGGTTCCATTCCATCGCGGTCCCGATGGTCAGGGCGAAGGCGCTCAGGATTCCCAGGATACCGCCGACCAGTGCGACAGCCCGCACGGGGCTAGGGCGCCGTTCGAGTGCCTCGGCGATTTTCTCGCTCGGGATGGGCGAGAAAACCCGCGCCGGCGCCAGCCGGGCTTCCCGCAGCGCCTCGATTCCGTGGGCGCAGCGCTCCTCGGCAGAAAAGGAGCCGATAATGCCAATCTTTGCGCTCATGCAGCCCTCGAATAGTCGTTTCTAATCGCTTCGCGCAGCCAGCCAATACCTTCCTTGAGTTCGGTCATGGAGATAATCGGCATGAAGCGCGAGAACAGCGAAAACCACAGTAGGAACCAGCCAAAGCTCGCCGCGGTGATCGTGATTTCGGTAAACGACGGCAGATAGAAGCGCCACTGCGAGGGTTCGAAATTGGTGGCCAGCGAGCCGGCGATAATCACGAAGCGCTCGGTCCACATCCCGACATTGACAAAGAGCGAGATGGCGAACAGCGCCGCCGCGCTGGTCCGCACCCGCGGCGAAAACAGCAGCAGCGGAATGACGCAGTTGCAGGAGACCATCACCCAGAAAAGCCAACCCTGGGGCCCGAAATAGCGCATGTGGAAGGTCGCCATCTCGATTGGATCTCCGGCGTACCAGACCACGAACGATTCGCAGATGTAGGAATAGCTGACGATGAGCGAGGTGAGCAGGATCACCTTGGCTAGGTTGTCCAGATGCCAGGTCGTCACCAGGTCTTCGAGACCCATGATGCGCCGCAGTGGGATGAGCAGCGTGAGCACCATCGCGACGCCCGAGAAAATCGCCCCGGCCACGAAGTAGGGAGCGAAGATCGTGCTATGCCAGCCCGGAAGCTGCGCCATCGCGAAGTCCCAGGACACCACGCTGTGAACCGAGAGAACCAGCGGCGTTGCCAAGCCCGCCAGCAGCAGGTACGCCATCGAGAACGCGCGCCACTCGCGTTCGGTGCCGCGCCAGCCAAAGGACATCATCGAGTATAGGTACTTGCGCCATCCGCTGTCCCACTTCTGCGACCATTCACGCGCGTTGGCGACATCGGGAATCAAGCCGACTATCCAGAACAGCGAGCTGATCGTTAAGTAAGTGCTGACCGCGAAGGTGTCCCAAACCAGCGGCGACCGGAAGTCGGGCTGCAGGGAGCGTTCGTTGGGGTACGGCAGCAGCCAGTAGAAGAACCAGGGACGCCCGATATGGATCAGCGGGAAAAGCCCGGCGGTCATGACCGCGAAGACCGTCATCGTCTCGGCCAGCCGGTATACCGCAGTCCGCCAGCGCGTGCGGAACAGGAAGAGGATCGCCGAGATCAGCGTTCCCGAGTGCGCAATTCCGACCCAGAAGACGAAGTTGGTGATGTAAACGGCCCACATCGTCGGCTGGGTCAGGCCGGTCACGCCCAAGCCGTTGTAGATCTGGTTGGTCCAGACCGTGACTCCCATTACGACCAGGAACAGGCAGAACGACACCCAGGCCCAGTAGCCGAGCCCGGCCGGCTCCATGATCCTTCGGACCTCACGGTCGACGTCGCCGTAAGTCAACTCCTGGGTCTGTTCCAGAGCAGCGACTGCCACTTACGCTCTCCCTTCTTGACGCTCGTGAAAGAGGTCACGCAAATAGACCACGTGCGGCTGCGTGTTGAGGTCTTCCAGCATTTTGTAGCCGCGTTCCTTGTTGGCCGCCCGCCGCTTCATCATCGCGCTCGAAGGATCCTTCATGTCGCCGAAGGTGATGGCGCGGGTAGGACAGGCCTGCGCGCAGGCGGTGGTGAACTCGCCGTCGCGCAGCTGGCGGCCCTGCACTTTGGCGTTGATCTCGGCGGCCACGATTCGTTGCACGCAGAAGGTGCACTTTTCCATCACACCGGCTCCGCGCACGGTCACGTCGGGATTGAGCTGCAGGTTGAGCGGTGCGTCCCATTGCGGAGCGAACCAGTTGAAGCGCCTCACCTTGTAAGGACAGTTGTTCTCGCAGTAACGAGTCCCGACGCACCGGTTGTAAATCTGGGCGTTGAGGCCTTCGGAGGTATGGACCGCCGCGAAAACCGGGCAAACCGGCTCACACGGCGCTTGCGCGCACTGCTGGCAGAGCACTGGAGCCACGTAGAGCTGAGGCGCGCTGTTTTCCTGGCCTCGCTCGGGCACATACCGTTCAATCCTGATCCACGACATGATCCGGCCGCGATCGACCGCGTCTCGCCCTACGACCGACAGGTTGTTCTCCGCGTAGCAGGCGGCTACGCACGCGCTGCATCCTGTGCACGCGTTGACGTCTAGCGTCATGCCCCAGTTATGGTCGGGGTGCTCGAAAACCGTGTGCATCTCATAGGGACCAGGAGCAAGCGGCTCTTCCTTGGGGATCTTGCCGTTGGCGATGGCTTCGATACTGATTGCCTCGACAATCGAGCGTCCCATCATGTCGGCGCCGGAAAGCGGGGAGATCAGCTTGTTCTGGCGTGCGGTGAGCTGCACCTGGACGCTGGCGAAGCTGCGTCCGTTCGCGAGCAGCGCAAAGGGGTTGGCGCCGCGACCTCTGGCGTACCGTCCGTAAGCGGTATGGCCCTGGCCCATAGGGACGGCGAGCGCGCCCGGCACTACGTGCTCGGAGAGGAACGCTGCAAGTTCGATCGCACCGGCCTGAGTTCGGAGTTCGAGTATCTGGTTCTGCACAACGCCGAGCTTTTTCGCCGTCTCGGGATGAATTTCTGCCCAGTTGTCCCAGACGATTTGTGCGACCGGCTCGGGGATCTCCTGAAGCCAGGGTTTGTCCGCACCGCGTCCGTCATAAAGGAAGATATGAGGATAGACGTAAGCGGTCAGACCGGAAGCCGCGGCTGACAGCTTGGGCTGCGACTTGAGAACCGTCGGGTCCAGGTTTAACGCTGCGGGCTTGGCTTCCGCAAAGAAGCCCCCATCGCGCCGGACCTTTTCCCAGAAGGCGTCGTCGGTCAGCGAAGGCGCAACCTGAGGGCGCAGTTTCAGCCAGTTCGCCTTCACCGCACTGGCCGTGTCCTGCCACGGTACGGTCTTCGGGTCTGCACCGCCCACATGGGCCGAATCGAGCAGGATGTCTCCAAGCGGCCTGCTGCCTACTACCGGCTGCATCACCGGCTGTCCGAGTCCCAGGGCGCCTGAGCGGGGCGCCGTATCGCGCCACTCTTCCAGCGGATGATGGGTCGGAATAAGAAGCTTTGCCATGTCGGCGGTCTCGTCCGGAACCGTTCCCATCCAGACGACCAACGGCACGGCACGAAGTGCGTCCGCAAATCGGGCCTTGGGAGCCACAGAAAACGCCGGGTTGCAGTCGCCTCCTACCACCAATGCGTCGATACGTTTGTCGAGCATGGCCTCGACCAACGCTGCGATCTCCTCAGGCGCACTGCTCTGGCGGGCCGACTCGCCCTCGGGAAAAAAGATCGTGCGGCCAAGATTGCCGGTGACCGCGTTCAGCACGAAAGTTGCGATATGAGCGGCTGGATCGTCGCTATCGGCAATGGCCAGCGCGCCTTGCGCCTGCCCGAACCACTCGCCCATCCGAGTCACTGTCGCGGCAGGAACTCCGGTTGCCTTGCTTACCGCGTCCGGCTCGAAACCCGCGACGAAAGCCTTGAGCGCTTCGAGTTCGGCCCCCGCGTTGGGCGAAATCCAGCGCTGCGCCACCAGCACGTTCAGCACACCCATTGCCAGTGCCGTCTCGGTGCCCGGCTGCGCCGGCACCCACAGATCCGAACGCGCCGCCGTGATGCCCATGCGAGGGCCCACATAGACGGTGCGCCCTATGCTGGGCTTGCCCTGCCGCGTCTTGAGCTCGCGCATAGCCGCGAATTGCCGCGAAAGCTCGACCGGAGAGCGCCAGGTCTCAAGGTAGTTCGCCCCGAAGGAGATCAGCACCTCGGCCTGGTCTATGCGGTAAAGTGGGAGATCGCCTCGCCCAAAGCAGGCCTTTACGGCCTGATGCATCGACGCGTAGTTAATTGCCTCGTAAAAAATCGCCCGATTGGGCCCGGATTTGTAGGTCGCCAACCACGCGTCGACAATCTGGCCGAGCGACGGTCCGCCCGAGGAACCTAGATAGGCTACCCTGTCCTGACCGGACGCAGCCGCTTTTTTCAGCTCGTCATTAAGCGTCTTGAACGCTTGCTCCCAGGAGACTTTCTTAAGTCGTCCGTCGCTCTGCCGGATCATCGGATGGGTGAGCCGGTCGGGATTGTACAGCCCCTCGAGCGCTGCCTGGCCTCGCGCGCACAGGCTTCCATCTCCTATGGGGTCGGCCGGATTACCTTCAAGTTTGATGGTCCGCCCGTCCATAACCTTCGCAACGGAACCGCATCCGGCCGAGCATTCCGAGCAGGTAGTCGCGTAGTAGGTCGGAACGCCCGGGATTACGTTTTCGTCGGGAATTACGTACGGGATTAGCTTTCTTGCGGCTGGCTCGCAGCCCGGAACAGCGGCCGCTGCTCCGGCAGTAGCGGCAAGCTTTAAGAAGTTACGTCTAGAAAGCCCCTCGGGCATCGCAAACCTCGCTTAATGGTGGCAAACGAAGCAGTCGAGCGGGGCCTTGCGCCTTGTATGACAATCGACACAGAACCCCATGTTAATCTCGTAGACCGGCACCACCCTATCCATCGTTTCCACCGGACCGTGGCAGGCCTGACATGCTAACCCGGCATGGATATGCGGCGCATGACTGAAGCGCACGAAATCAGGCATCGTATAGACGCGATTCCACCGAATCTCGAAAGGAGGCTGATTATGGTTCGACCACGGGCGGGTGACCGGCTGAAGGCCTCCAAACAGACTGTCGCCATGGCAGCCAACGCAGCGTTGTACCGGCGGGGCACCGGAGTTGTCCGAGCGCCGGGCGTATTCGTGGCAGTACTGACAAGGGATGCTGTTGACGCCTGCATGGATTCGGTGGCTGAACGGAATAGGTTGTTCGATATCGGAGCGGGGCGCCCATGGCCGCTGCGAAAAGGCCAGGACGCCAAAGCCGCTCACCACCAGGAGCGCCGCTAACGGAAGGAAAATACGGTTCATCGTTTGTGGTCAAGACCCGGTTCATTGCGCGGCCGCAGTTTGTCCCTGCGCTCCAGGCCGCGCTGACAGCGTTTGCAACTCAGGCTGAATTCAACCCCAAAATTTGTGGCAGTGTGGCGCCTCGGAGCACGTAGCTTCAAGGCTCACGTCGCCCTCATTCAAGCGAACGCCCAAAACAACTAACATTCGCGTTACGGCTCGGCAAGAGAAGGGCACGGTTCCGTAAACCGGCCTGGCCGCCCCTCAAGGTCTATCCTTCCCCACGCCAAAGTCTGTCTTTGCCCAGCCTTCGCTCTTCGAAGGCTCTGGTAGGCCCGGTGCCCTCGCCCTCGAAGTGGCCCACGTTTCGGCGCGGTCCCGAATATGCTATGAAAGAAAGCACAGTGAAGGCTATGGGGTCCCTCTGACGAAGTGCAGATAAAGCGAGCCTCGCGACTCGGTCTTCTGCCTCCTTACCTTTTTGCCGAGCTAGACAGGCTCAAGAAGGAAATCCAGCAAAAAGGTATTGATGTCATAAGTCTCGGTATCGGCGATCCCGATCTGCCGACTCCTGCCCACATCGTCGAGAGCCTTAAGCGAGCAGCCGAGCGTCCCGCAAACTATCGCTATCCAGACTACGAAGGATTGCCGCGCTTTCGTAAAGCAGCCGCGCGATGGTATCGGCGGCGCTTCGGCGTCACGCTCGATCCTGAGCGTGAGGTATGCGGCCTTATCGGCTCCAAAGAAGGCATCGCCAATTTTGCGACGGCCGTGGAGGACCCAGGGGATATAGTGCTGATTCCCGACCCTGGTTACCCGGTCTATTTTTCCGGATGCGTTTTCAACGCTGCCGAGCCCTATTTTATGCCGTTGCGCAAGGAAAACGGCTTTGTCCCCGATTTCCGCGAGATTCCAACCGAGATCGCTCGGCGCGCGAAGCTGATGTGGCTTAACTATCCGAACAACCCCACAGCAGCGGCCGTGGACCTGGACTTTTTTCGGGACGCGGTTGCGTTCTGCCAGCGCCACAACATCGTGCTCGCCCATGATCTCGCTTACTCAGAGATTGTCTATGATGGTTACCGGGCGCCAAGCGTCTTACAGGCCGAGGGTGCTGCGGAGTGCGCGATCGAGTTCCATTCGTTGTCGAAGACCTATTCGATGACCGGATGGCGGGTGGGTTTCGCGGTTGGCAACGCCGAACTGGTAGGCGCCTTGGGAGCTGTCAAGACCAATATGGATTCGGGGGTTTTCCAGGCGGTGCAGGAAGCGGCGATAACCGCCATGGAGGGGGACGATGAACCGGTGCGCCGCTATTGCGCTATCTATCGCGAGCGGCGGGACCTGATGGTCGCGATGTTGGCGCGGCTGGGCCTTAAGTGCGACGTCCCACGGGCAACCTTTTATCTATGGGCGCAGGTGCCGCAGGGTTTTACTTCACTGTCGTTCACCAAGCGCGTTCTCAGTGAAACCGGAGTGGTAATTACGCCGGGTTCCGGCTTCGGCAAGTGCGGTGAGGGGTACGTACGTTTTTCACTGACGGTACCGAACGAGCGGCTAGCGGAGGCGGTGTCCAGACTGGAGGCGCTGCGGCTTTAACGGCGGGGTATGCCCCATCGGGCTTTTATCGGCATAGGAAGTAATCTCGGCGATCGAGCCGCCCATCTGCGTGAAGCAACGCAGCGCCTGTCCGGACTGCCCTCAACGCGGTTGACGCGCCAATCGTCGATATACGAGACGGAACCGGTTGGGGAAGTTTCAGGCCCTTTCCTCAATAGCGTAGTCGAAATCGAAACCGATCTCGCGGCTGACGCCTTGATGCGCCGGCTGCTTGCGATCGAGCGAACGATGGGGCGTAAACGAGCCGCAGGACGCAAACGAGCTTCGGCACGCGGCCGTTCTTATCGTCCCCGGGTTATCGATCTGGACCTGCTCTTTTTCGACAACGAGGTGATCGACCAACCGCGGCTCCAGGTGCCTCATCCGCGGCTTCACGAACGGCGTTTTGTGCTGGCCCCGATGGCTGAGCTGGCGCCTACGCTGATCCACCCGCAACGCAATGCTTCTATCTCCGAGCTTCTGGCGAGGCTCAAGTCGCCGGAACACGTAACCCTGGCACGGGCAGAACTGGTACGGCCCAGGCCCTCGAAACAACAGGTCGTTTCGCGATAACGTTTGAGCGGTCCGGCTGACGCGCTCGATCGCGCGTTTGTAACATAGGGCCGTGCTCCGTTTCGCGGCGGTGCGGTCTGAATGTGGCTGCCATGGCCGGCTGCCATGCGTAACGACGAAATCGCCCGAGTCTTCGACGAAATCGCGGATTTGCTGGAACTGACCGGAGCGAACTTCTTTCGCGTGCGCGCCTACCGCAACGCGGCCCGCACGGTGCGCGACCATCCGGCGCAGTTCTTAGGAATGACCCCGGACGAGATGCGCGAGATCCCGGGGATCGGCGAGGAGCTGGCAGCGAAGATTGCCGCGCTCAACCGGGGCGAAGAGATCAAGCTTCTTCGTGAACTTAGGGACAAAGTACCAGCCGGGCTTGTCGAATTGATGAAACTGCCGGGGCTCGGTCCCAAACGCGTGCATCAGCTTGCCGAAGAACTCAAGGTGCAAAGCGTTGAAGACTTGCGCAAGGCGGTTGAGTCGGGCGCGCTCGAATCGCTTCACGGATTCGGCGCCAAGATGACGCAGCGGCTGAGCGCGTCGCTGGCGGCTGCAGCGGCTGAGCCGGCTGCCAAGCGCCGCCTTTACGCCGAGGTCGCCCCTGAGGTGGAGGAACTGCTTGCCTACCTGCGCAAGTCGCGAGCGGTCAAACAGGCGGAGGTTGCAGGCAGCTTCCGGCGCCGGCGCGACACTATCGGAGACCTGGACGTGCTGGCCATCTCTTCAGAACCGGACAATGCGCTAAGCCACTTCCTGACGTATCCGCAGATCGCCGAACGCCTGGCCGCGGGCGAGACCAAGAGCAGCGTCGTTCTCCGGAATGGACTGCAGGTGGACGTGCGCGTCCTGCCTGCCGAAAGCTACGGCGCCGCCCTGCTCTATTTCACCGGCTCCAAGGCGCACGGCATCCATATCAGGCGTATCGCCCAGTCCTTCGGCTACCTGCTCAACGAGTACGGCCTCTTCAAGGGCAAAAAACGTATCGCCGGACTTACCGAACAGGAGATCTACGCCAAGCTCAAGCTGTCATGGATTCCGCCCGAGCTGCGCGAAGATCGCGGCGAAGTCGAGGCCGCGGCAGGCAGCAAGCTGCCGCGCCTGGTCGAGCGTGCCGATCTGCGCGGCGACCTCCATACCCATTCGACCTATACCGACGGCCGTGCGTCGATCGAGGAGATGGCGAGGGCGGCACGCGACGCGGGCCTCCAGTATTTTGCCGTCACCGACCACTCGCGCCACCTGAAAGTCGCCCATGGTCTGGACCCCGCCCGGCTTCGCAGCCAGTGGCGCGAGATAGAGAGGGTCGAGAAGCGCCTGGGCGGCATCCGAATTTTGCGCGGTATAGAGGTTGACATCCTCGATGACGGCAGCCTCGACCTTCCCGACGAGGTTCTGGGCGAGCTCGACTGGGTGGTTGCCTCCGTTCATTACCGGCTCGAAGAGCCCGGACCCGAGATGACGCGGCGCTTGGTGCGGGCCATCTCGAATCCACACGTCGACGTAATTGGCCATCCGAGCAATCGCCTGATCGGCCAGCGCGCCGTGAGCAATTTCGACCTGGGCGAAGTCCTGCGGGCTGCCGCAGGGGAGGGATGCGCGCTGGAGGTGAATTCGCAGCCTGAGCGGCTCGACCTCGACGACACGAACTGCGCCGCTGCCCTGCAGGCCGGCGTCAAGCTGGTTATTTCCAGCGACGCGCATCATCCGAGCCAGTTTGCAGGCCTGGCTTACGGAGTAAATCAGGCGCGGCGGGGATGGGTTCAGGCGCGGAACGTCTTGAACACCCGCCCGCTCGCCAAGCTGCGCCAGCGGAGGTAGACGGATAAGCTGGCCTTCCACCCCCGGGCGCTCGCTGGGCGATTGCAAGCGCCGGGCGGTTGGGGACACCTCACTGAACAGAACTTGCCTACAGGATGAGAATGCCATAACATTGCCAAAAAAATGGCGCGCTCGCGAAACTCCATAGGCAGTGTTCAGATCACGATCTCGACGACTCCTCAAATGCGTGCCTATCTGGATAAGCTTGTAGCGACGGGAATTTATGGGAAAAACCGCGCCGAGGCAGCGGAGCGGCTTATCGCTGCGACCGTTGAACGCTTGCTTCGCGAGGGCGTATTGTTGCGGCCGGTTCGCACGGGCAGCGACGGCTACAGGAGGCAGTTGGCCGACCAAAGGAGTCTGGGCTCAGAGGTTTGATCTCTGATGGTTGTCTTTTGCAGGATTAGGAGGGACCAATGGCGACAGTTCAAGATCAAACGTTGTCGGAGGTCGTCGATCTAGCGGACGTGGCGGTTCGCACTGCGAGTCAGTTAAGACTGGCCAAATCTGGCTGCCCTGTTAGCGACCCGGACATCTTCGGGCGCTCGCTAGAGTTCCTCGATCGCGCCAAACTAGGCGGTGCGTTCATGTCCGGAAAAACAGCTCAGTTCTCGGATACCTTCAGGCCTTTGAACTGGGCTGCCGATGCTTACCTTTCGCTCAATCCTGGCCCTCAAGCTGAACCGGATTATGTAAAGGTCGAGGATTATCTAACGCAACTTGCCGCGCCAATTCGCGACTTAGCGCAAAGCGGCGCTACCGTCGATCCGCAAGGTCTTCAACAAGCTCTCGTTTTTTTCGAGACCTTGGGCGAACTTCTCAGCTCTCTTGCAGACCAAAGGCTGCGACGAGAGTGGTCCAAACGGCCGCTCGAACCATAACCGCTTTAGCCCATGCCCAGCACCTTTTTTCACCAGCTACACCTGTCACTTATTTATGAGATCGATGCTTTCGAGAACCGTCTAAACGAGCTTCGAGCCGGTGATTATCCGACCTCCGCTGCGGACTCCTTAATCACCTATCTCATCGGAGATCTGGAACAGCAGCGTGTGCGAATCGGTAAAATCGTTAATGACTTGCCGAGCGATCCGAGAGGCGCCTTCGACAGGCTGTCTTCTGAGCACAGGAAACTCATCTACCAACTGCCTCTGTTAGTGAACCTCGAGAATTCCCAAACGCGACGCGTGCCCTGGAGTTTTGTCCCTAGCATCGAAGCCCTCGCCCAGTTGCTCCTGGAAGAGTATGTTGTTCTAACTTCAACTGACGCTGAGCTTAATTACTCAATTACATGGACGCGCAAACCTGCATCTAACAAAAAGCCGTACGCAGTGCTCTTCGTTCCGGCGATACACCGGATTGATGCTTTTCTTCACGTTCTCATTGGCCACGAACTCTTTCACCCGGTTCTCGACGCTTTCCTGGAGAACCAGCAGTCCGCGGTTTTGAGCCAGCTGCGCGGCTTGTGCCAACAGCATCTGAAAGGCCAACCATCCATCGTCCCTCTCTTCGAGAAACAGCGGCTCGACCGCATGATCGAGACCGTTCGCTTCATATGGCGCCGCGCTCTAGAGGAGCTAATGTGCGACATGGGCGGTGCGGCGATATTCGGCCCGGCCGCACTACTGGCCAGCATGAATTTTTTCTTGAGTACACACTTTGACGCGGTCCCAGCCTATCCCGAATATTACCCACCCTTTCGTTACCGGCTGCGGGTTATGCTCGATCATCCGTTTCGCGATGATTGGGGCAAGCGGGCCCTCGAGGATCTCCTAAAACTTCTGGGCTCCGAGCCAACTCTTGGCGGCGTCGCCCGCAGTTTCAAACAATACTGGGATATGCTCCAAAGCGAGGCTGCAAAGACCACCGATGTGGCTGCAATTGATTCTGATGTGTGTTCGAAAATAGCATATTCACAGGTCAACCCATTACTAGACTCCGCATGGGATTACGTCAAGTCGCGTATAGGTACGTCGGGGTTGCCATGGATCGTGAGCTATAAAGAGGTTCCGAGCTGCCTGAGGGATTTGCAGGCGTTTGTGCCTTGCGGTGAACTCCGGGGCTCCGGCGCGGAGGTAGGGCCGCCTACCTCGATATCGGCTATCGCACTGGCTGCGTGGCTGAACCAACTGCATGAGCACACCGCAATGATCGCTTCAGCGAGTGATGCGGTTAAAAAATACATACGAGCCTGTAGACTGTTCCTTAAATCACTAGAAGATTCTCAGCTTAAGCGGGTTTTCGCTAAAAGCGCGGTCGCCGATTGCTAAACGTATGAGTATTCTGAGTGGTGAGGAGCTGTGGCGTGAGATGGGAAGAGAGGCGGAGCCGCTGATTATTACTCCTCTACTTGAGAAGAGTCAGGTAGGGGACTGCTCTGTCGACGTGCGTCTCGGCCACGAGTTCATAGTGTTGAGGCGCCCGTCCGTGCCTCACATCGACCCCACCCACGCCTCGAGAGAATCCGACTGGAGGGCGAACATCTACAAATGGCAAGAGCGCGTGCGCATCTCTCTGTTCCAGCCATTTGTCCTAAGCCCGGGTCAACTCGTCCTCGGTGCCACGATCGAATACCTGTCAGTCCCGGGGACGATCGCCGCAACTTTGGAAGGTAGGTCAACCTGGGGCCGGCTTGGCCTGGTGATTGCCACGGCAACGGGCATCGGTCCAGGCTTTAAGGGCTGCGTCACTTTGGAACTCATTAACCTCGGCGGTGCTCCCGTGGTCGTTCATCCTGGATTTCGGATAGCACAAATCATCTTTCAACGCATTGTCGGAGCAGGCCGGTACAGCGGCAAATATGACTGTCCGACCGGACCACAATTTAGTCGTGTGCACGAGGAGAGAGATTTGGTGATCTGGGGCCCGCGAAGCTGAGTGGCGGGCGACTGCTTTACTTGGACCAGCCTTATTGGACAACCGGTTTCCAGTTTGACGGAGATAGCACAATTCCGCTGCGCACCTCGGTACTATTGACATCGAACGCATGGAATGCATGTTCCGCCGATTGCATCATCAACCGCTCCGCGGCAGCGTTGTTTACGGGTGAGTACCGCGTCAGAGTTCCGGCTTCTGTTCCGCGGCAGGTCGCGTGTCAAAGACGCGGGTGCGCTCAGAAGATCAGGCCGAGCGCGTCGCCGATCAGCCGAAACGGGAACAGAATAATCGTCCCGACGGCGTGGGCCACCGAACCGACGACGCTGTCGGGCTCGTCGCTGGTCTTGGTCGTGGTTGTGGTCGAGGTGCTTTTCGAGACTTGCGGACTGTTCGCCGCGCTGGCATCGGCATTGGTTGCGGGCGCCGATTGGGTCGTAGTGGCGGTGGTCGTAGTCTCGCTCTGCTGACTCGAGCAGCCTGCGCCAAGCAAAACTCCTGCAACCACGAGCGGCAGGATTGCGCCCTTCAATTTCACGCGCATCTTCCGGGCTCCTTCCGACCCCCTAAGGCCCCCGGCAGGCTTGGCTAAGGTGCCCAACCCGGCCCTGAAATTCATCCTAACGGCGCCCGGATACCCTCCGCAAGACGACCCGTCGCAGCGGTCGCGCAGGTAGGTAAGCACTCCCGTAACACCGCTCGAAGTCACTGAAATCTCTGGTGAGCGGACCGTCGGCGCAACCGCGTGAAGACAATGATAGCTGCGGTGAGGATCGTTACGATCGATAGCAGCAACCCCACCTCGAACGACCACCCGCGGTAAACCAGTGTCAGGCGTTCATCTCCGGGTCCGACTGCGACGGCAAGCAGTCCGCCCACCGAAATCACCTGGCCGGCGCCGGCGGCCAGGCGCCACCCGGGCTCGTAGTTCTGATTGACGACCATGATGGAGGCGGCAGGCGCATCAACTTCGTAGGACAGCCGATTGGGGGTCCACTTGCTCAGCTTTACCGTACCGGGTCCCTTCATGTACTGCTCGCCGCGGTAGCCCTTCTCATTGAAGCCTACGACTGAGGTCTTCCACGGGGTGTACTCGTAACAGTGGACGAAGCCCATGTTCGCCTGGCTGACGACTGTTTGATCGAACATGTCCCAATCTGCAAACTGCCGGAAGGTTGTCGAGTAGTCGAAGTGATGAGGGACGCGGTCGAAGGCCTGGTGGAGAAAAGGCGGTCCCACCAGCAACGAATCGATCGAGCCAACTGTCAACAAGATCATCGCTCCCCACCACCCGGCACGCCCGAACCTGCGTACCGTCTCCTCGACGCCGATCCCGCCAAGCACTGCGATGCACAGCGTAAACGTGATCAGAAATCTGCTGCTGAGCCGCAGCATCGAGACCAGGGGCAGCTCTCGCATCCAGCGGAACAGCGGAATCGCGCAGTTATCGCCGCGCAGCAGGAGGAATTGGACCCAGGCGCAGGCAATCCACGGCAGTGCTCGCATCCGGCCGAGAAGTAGCCCGACTATCGCCAGGAGTAC